>NZ_JBVVQI010000032.1:0-10067 GCF_055811495.1 Mesorhizobium sp. WSM4830
GTCTTGCCATGGTCGACGTGACCAATCGTGCCAATGTTCACATGAGGCTTAGTGCGCTCGAATTTACCTTTTGCCATAGTCTCTTTCCTTGGACGGCCTGGGGACGGCCTGGACCTTCAGTTCAGTCGAATGCGGGGCGATTAGCGACTAAGGCCGAAAAACACAAGTGCCTTGTCGCCGAGCGCGCTCGCCCGCCCGAACGCGTGATCCGGTTTCGGAGAATGTGGCGCGGATATAGGAACGAACAAGGGCAAATGGAATGGTTACGGCGGCGGCTGACGGCTTTGACGGATTTACGGCCGGATCTGGCCCATTGCCGCCCTGGCGCCGGTCTGATTTCGTGGGCCGATGCATTTCATCCCGACTGCCATACGAGGCCCGCTGTTCATGGTCGTTTCGACCGGGTCCTACATCGTCAACGACACGATGATGAAGCTCGCAACCGCGGGACTGCCGCCCTACGAGGTGCTGTTCCTGCGCGGCGCTGCGGCAACATTGTGGGGCATTCCGCTGCTGTTCATGCTTGGCTATGGCAAGCAGATCCCGCTGATCCTGGACGCGAAGGTTTTGCGCAGGAACCTGCTCGAACTGGGTGCTATCCTTTGCTACGTCGTGGCGCTCGCCAACATGCAGATCGCCGATTCGACCGCGCTCGGGCAGATCACGCCCTTGCTGATGCTGGTCGGCTCCTCGATGTTGTTCGGCGAACGGATCGGCGGGGTGCGCCTGGCGCTGATCGGGCTCGGCTTTGTCGGCGCGGTGATGGTGGCACAACCGACGATGCAAGGGATTTCGGTCTATGCCCTGCTGGCGCTAGGCAATGCGGCTCTGTCCGCGGCGCGCGATCTGGCCGGACGCAAGGTCGCCGCCGACGTGCCGGGAATGGTCGTGGCTATTTCCGCGGTGATTGTGGTGCTCGCGGGCGCCGGCGTTGCGCATCTGGTTTCCGAGCAGTGGGTGGTGCCTGGGACCCGTCACCTGCTGCTGATGGGCGGCGCCGGACTGTTCCTGATCTTCGGCCACTTCTTCATCTTCATGGCCTATCGCGTCGGGCCGACCAGCGTGGTGGCGCCGTTCTACTATTGCTTTACCGTCTGGGCGGTGATTTCAGGCCTGGTGGTATTCCGGCAGCTCCCGAATGCGCTGGCCATCTGCGGCATCCTGCTGGTGGTGGCCAGCGGGTTGACCATCGTCTCGCTCGACGAGCGCAAGCGCCGGTTGACGGTCGTCGCTTGAAACTGAAATCGGCCTGCATAATGGGAGGAGCGCGTGGCAAGCCCGGATGACAACCAGAATTCACGCAATCGCACGCTCGCCGGAAAGTGCCTGTGCGGCGCCGTTCAGTACGCGGTGGCGGACGCGTTCGTCTATGCCGCGAACTGCCACTGCTCGAACTGCCGGCGCACCACCGGCTCGGCCTTCAAGCCATTCGCCGGCATCGAGCGCGACAGTTTGAGCCTGGCGAGCGGCGAGGACAATCTCATGATCTTCGGCGACGAAACCGGCCATAACGCGCACTGCAAGACCTGCGGCTCGTTGCTTTATTCGGTGGTCCGCGACGGTGCCTTCGTGCATGTCGCCATGGGAACCCTCATCGACGAGCCGACCATCCGCCCGACACAGCACATCTTCGTCGGCTCCAAGGCGAAGTGGTTCACCATCACCGACGATCTGCCGCAATATGAAGAACACGCGGTCACCGGAGATGCCGGCGAGTAGCGGTCGGCATTCGGGTGAATGCCGACGCAACTGCCGAACGGCTTCTAGAGTGCCCTCTTGCCGCTGAACTGGTGATAAGCCCACAGGACAACCACGGCACCGACCACGGCTACGATCAGGCTATAGATGTTGAGCCCGGTAACGCCCGACGCGCCAAACGCGCTGAAGATGAGCCCGCCGACGATAGCCCCGACAATCCCGAGCACGATGTCGAGCACAAGGCCTTGCCCGCTTTTATTGACGATCTTGCTGCCAATGAAGCCGGCGATGACGCCGAGAATAATCCAGCTTAATATTGACATTTTTCCTCTCCGTTCCCCGCACCCGATTACTTCCACATTATTAAGCAAAGCTCAAGCCAACTTGAAAATCATGATTACGGAAAGCTCAAACCGGCTTGAAATTCGCGATGAATGCGTCATTGTCGAAGACGGACGGGCAATTTGACATGGAGATCCACAATGGGACTGTTTGACAATGCCGTTCCCGGCGGCAACGTCGCCAAACCGCTGATGATCGCGCTCGGCGCACTTTTGGTGGGAAAAATGCTGAGCGGTGGAAGTTCCGCCCAGCCGGAGGCGGTGCAGAGCCCTGCCCCCGTCCCGCCTGATACAACCGCATCCACCGACGGCGGACTGCTCGGCGGTCTGGGCGGCCTGCTCGACAAACTGAAGGACGCCGGCCACGGCAACGTCGCCAATTCGTGGGTCGACACCGGTCAGAACCAGCCGATCAACCCCAACGATCTGGGCAGTGCCCTCGGCCCGCAGATCATCCAGGAGATCGCGCAAAGGACGGGTCTGAACCAGCAGGAATTGCTCCAGCAATTGTCCGCGGCCTTGCCCGGGCTTGTCGACCAGCTGACGCCGAACGGGCAAGTACCGCAGCAGAACCAGCTCGCGTCCATATTCAGCAAATTCGCGAGCTGACGCCTGTCGCCCAGCGCCGCCTGTGGTTCGGGACATCGATAATACAGATTAAGATGCGCGCCCGTTTGGACGCGCAACCTTGAATTATCGGCAAAGCGCTTCTCTTGGCGCTGCCTGCTTCGGGATCGTGCGGGAGGTGCGCCGCGGCTGGGGGAAATCTGGAGCGGGTAGCGGGAATCGAACCCGCATATTCAGCTTGGAAGGCTGCTGCTCTACCACTGAGCTATACCCGCGCCTTTTAGTCAAGCATCGGATCCGCTCCGACGCTCGCTCTGCGTTTCAGGGCTTCCGGGCCGGCAGTGGTGGAGAGGGTTGGATTTGAACCAACGTAGGCATAGCCAACGGATTTACAGTCCGTCCCCTTTAACCACTCGGGCACCTCTCCAGTCTGCCGCCGGAGCCATGCAACGAGGCATCGACGCGTTGCGGCTGCCAAAGCAGCCCTTCCGCGAAGCGCCTTATGGCGGCAGCGCCCAAAACTGTCAACCGCAACAGCCCGGCAAAAAGCGCTGAATTTCGCACCTCGCCCGACAAGCAGCTTATGCGGCTGTATCCATGGCGGGACGACACAGCTATAGAAGCCGGCCATGAGCAACGATAACAAATCCAAGACCCCGAAAGATACCCACTACGCCAAGCTGCGCCGGGCGCATCGCGACGAGAAGAGCGGCGGCGCGCCGGCGTTCAGGCCGCGCCAGCCGGTGCCGCCCGGCGAGAACCCGGCGGATGGCCTGGTGCGGCTCTACGGGCTGCACACGGTGCGGGCAGCACTCGACAATCCGCGCCGCAAAATCAAGAAGATGCTGGTGACGCGCAACGCTGCCGAGCGACTGGCAATCGCCGATCTCGGCGCTTTGCCCTTCAAGGCGGAACTGGTCGAACCCAGGGACATCGACAAGGTCACCGGCTCCGATGCCGTGCACCAGGGCGTGCTGATCGAGGCCGAGCCGCTGAAACCGAAGCGGCTCGATGCGCTTGGCGACGCCAAGCTGGTACTGGTGCTCGACCAGATCACCGATCCGCACAATGTCGGCGCGATCCTGCGCTCGGCAGTGGCCTTCGGCGCCGGCGCACTGATCACCACGGCGCGCCACAGCCCGCAGGAATCCGGCGTACTGGCGAAGTCGGCCTCCGGCGCGCTCGAACACATCGATCAGATCGAGGTGAAGAACCTCGCCGATGCGCTGGGGCAGCTGCACGAGGCCGGCTTCCAGACCATCGGGCTGGATTCGGACGGTCCGGCAGAACTCGAAACGAGTTTTTCGGGAGAGAAGATCGCATTGGTGCTGGGCGCCGAAGGCAAGGGCCTGCGCCAGAAAACGCGCGAGACGGTGACGACGCTCGCCCGGCTCGACATGCCCGGCGCCATCCACTCCCTCAACGTGTCGAATGCCGCGGCGGTGAGCCTTTATGCGGCGCGGAAGTTTCTAGCGGCGGATTGAACGAGCGACCGGTATGTTCGAAACGTTCTCAAACGAGGGTGAATGGCTCGCGCTTCTTGCGAGTACAATCGGCACATTGAGAACACTCACTCCATTGGAGTTCTACGACGAGGCGAATGGCCGCTACCACGCGGCGAGAGATAGCGTAATGCGGCTAGTCTACAACCTTGAGAATCCAGCCGACTTTCGAGAATTCCTCGACGTCAACGCCGGTCGGAAGACTTGGCTGCCGGACAATTCCGAAGCCTTGACTGCCATGGATGTTACTGAAATTCACTATCGGGTCGTCAGCAACTTGGCCGGTGAACGGTGGGTTCACGGAGCTCTTAACGAACCCTTCGAGAACGGCATGCTTGTTCTAGCCCTCAAGCGGATCGCTGCCGATATCGACAAGTTCAAATTGACCAGTGGTCAGCAAGTTCCCTAACCAATTTCGAAATTCGCCATCCGCTCCAACGCTCTCACCAGTGCCGAGTGATCCTCCTTGGCGCCGCCATTGGCGGCACAGGAGTTGAATAGCTGCTGCGTGGTCGAGGTGTTGGGTAGTGCTACGCCGAGCGCTTTTGCTCCTTCCAGCGCGAGATTGAGATCCTTCTGGTGCAGTTCGATGCGGAAGCCGGGCGCGAAGCTGCGCTTGATCATGCGCTCGCCATGCACTTCCAGGATGCGCGAGGCGGCCAGCCCGCCCATCAGCGCCTGCCTGACCTTGGCCGGGTCGGCGCCGGCTTTTGAAGCAAAGACAAGCGCTTCGGCGACGGCCTCGATGGTCAGCGCGACGACGATCTGATTGGCGACCTTGGTCGTCTGGCCGACGCCGTTCGGTCCGACCAAGGTGATGTTCTTGCCCAACTTCTCGAAGATAGGCCTGGCGCGTTCGAAGGCTTTTTCCTCGCCGCCGACCATGATGGTCAGCGATGCCGCCTTGGCGCCGACCTCGCCGCCCGACACCGGCGCGTCGAGGTAGTCGCAGCCGAGGTCGTTGATCTTTTTTGCAAAGGCCTTGGTCTCGATCGGCGAGATCGAGCTCATGTCGATGACCAGCTTGCCTCTTGTCAGCCCGGACGCGACGCCATTTTCGCCGAACAGCACATCGGCCACCTGCGGCGTATCCGGAACCATGGTGATGACGATGTCGGCCGTTTTCGCGACGGCGCTGTGGCCAGAGACGATCTTCAGACCCTTGTCTATGAGATCGGCCGGCGGTTTCGAGCGGTGGTCGCTGGCGAAGACTTGATAGCCGGCATCAAGCAGATGCCCCGCCATCGGCGCGCCCATGATGCCGAGCCCGATGAAGCCGATGGTTTCCATGGTTGTTCTCCATTTCTTGTCAAGGCGGCGTTCCTGCGCGCCCCCTCTGGCCTGCCGGCCATCTCCCCCACAAGGAGGGAGATTGGATGTCACCGCCGCTTTCGCCAATTTTCGAGGCTGGGAAAGTTAAAAGCCGGCGCCGGAACTGCCGATCTCCCCACCTGTGGGGGAGATGGCCGGCAGGCCAAAGGGGGGCGCGAAGGAATGCGATCTCAGTTGCTACATCCCGGCCACTACGCCGCCACACTCCCCTGCCCGGCCGCGTCCTGAAACCACCCGAGCCCCGCTTCCGTTCCGCCCTTCGGCTTGTATTCCGCCCCAACCCAACCGGAATAGCCGATGCGGTCGATGTGGTTATACAGGAAGGGAAAATTGATCTCGCCCGTCCCCGGCTCATGACGGCCGGGATTGTCCGCAAGCTGGATATGCGCGATACGGTTGAGGTTTGCCTCAATGGTACGGGCGAGATCCCCCTCCATGATCTGCATGTGATAGATGTCGTATTGCAGGAACAGGTTCTTCGAGCCGACGCGGTCGATCAGCGCCAGGGCCTGATCCGAGTAATTCAGGAAGAAGCCCGGAATGTCGCGGGTGTTGATCGGCTCGATCAGCAGCCGGATGCCGGCCTGCTCCAGCTTTTCGGCCGCGAAAGCCAGATTTTCGGCGAAGACGTCTTCCAGCACGGAGCGATCAACGCCCTGCGGCGCGATGCCGGCGAGGCAATTGACCTGCCCGCAGCCCAGCGCGTGCGCATAGGTGACGACCTTGGCAATGCCTTGCCGGAACTCCGGGATGCGGTCGGGCAGGATCGCGATGCCGCGCTCGCCCTTGGCCCAGTCACCGGCAGGCAGGTTGAACAGGACCTGAGTCAACCCGTTCTTCTTCAGCCTGGCCGCGACGACATCCGGCGCATGGTCATAGGGGCCGATATACTCGACGCCCTTGAAGCCCGCGTGGGCGGCGGCATCGAAGCGGTCGAGGAAGTCGTGCTCGCCAAAGAGCATCGAAAGATTGGCTGAAAACCGTGGCATGGCGGTAATTCCTCATAAGCGGCTTAATCGAGCATGACGATCGCTGTGGGGGCATCTTCGTGATGTTCGGCAAGCTCCTCGAATTCGGTGATCTTGTCGATTTCGGTACCCATCGAAACATTGGTGACGCGCTCGAGGATGAATTCGAGCACCACCGGAACCTGGTGCTCGTTCATCAGCCGCTGCGCCTCTTCGAAGGCACCGGCGAATTCCTCCGGCCGGCGCACCCGGACCGCCTTGCAGCCCATCGCCTCGGCAACGGCGACGTGGTCGACACCGTAGCCCGCCTCAGGCTCGTCTTTCCGGTTGACGTTCTCGAAGGCCAGGCTGACTTCGAAATCCATCGAAAAGCCGCGCTGCGCCTGGCGGATCAGCCCGAGATAGGCGTTGTTCACGACGACATGGATGTAGGGCAATTTGTGCTGTGCGCCGGCCGCCAGTTCCTCGATCATGAACTGGAAATCATAGTCGCCGGACAATGCCACAATTGTACGGTCCGGATCGGCGGCGCGAACGCCGAGGGCCGCCGGCAATGTCCAGCCGAGCGGGCCGGCCTGGCCGCAGTTGATCCAGTTGCGCGGCTTGTAGACATGCAGGAACTGCGCCCCGGCGATCTGCGACAGGCCGATCGTGGTGACATAGGTGGTGTCGCGGCCGAACGCCTTGTTCATCTCCTCATAGACGCGCTGCGGCTTCAGCGGCACCTGGTCGAAATGGGTCTTGCGCTTCATCGTCTTCTTGCGCTGCCGGCATTGGCCGGCCCAGCCCGACCAGTCGCGCAATTTTCCGGCCGTCCTCCACTCGGTGGCGACGTCGAGCAGCATCTTAAGCGCTGCACCGGCATCCGAGACGACGCCAAGGTCCGGCGCGAAGATCCGGCCGATCTGCGTCGGCTCGATATCGACGTGGATGAATTTCTTGCCCTTGGTGTAGACGTCGACCGAACCGGTGTGGCGGTTGGCCCAGCGGTTGCCGATGCCGAAAACGAAATCGGCTTCAAGCATCGTCGCATTGCCGTAGCGATGCGAGGTCTGCAGCCCGCACATGCCGGCCATCAGGCGGTGGTCGTCGGGGATCGCGCCCCAGCCCATCAGCGTCGGAATGACAGGCACGCCGGTGACCTCGGCGAACTCGATCAGCAGATCGGACGCGTCGGCATTGATGATGCCGCCGCCGGCGACGATGACAGGCTTGTCGGCTGCATTGAGCATTTTCAGCGCCTTCTCCGCCTGGGCGCGCGACATTGCCGGCTTGAACGGCACCAGCGGCTCGTAGGCATCGATGTCGAACTCGATCTCGGCCAGTTGCACGTCGACCGGCAGATCGACCAGCACCGGCCCCGGCCGCGACGAGCGCATCAGGTGAAACGCCTTCTGCAGCGCCATCGGCACCAGATAGGGTTCCATGACGGTGACCGCCCATTTTGCGACGGGTGCGGCGATGGCGGCGATGTCGACGGCCTGAAAATCCTCCTTGTTGAGACGCGCGCGCGGCGCCTGCCCGGTGATACAGAGGATGGGAATAGAATCGGCAGCGGCCGAATAGAGGCCGGTGATCATGTCGGTGCCGGCGGGACCCGAGGTGCCGATGCACAGACCGATATTGCCCGATCTGGCGCGCGTAAACCCTTCGGCCATATGCGAGGCCGCCTCGACATGACGTGCAAGGATGTGGCGGATACTGCCCCTCGCCTTCAGCGCCGAATAGAGCGGGTTGATCGCAGCACCCGGCACGCCGAAGGCACAGGAGATGCCTTCCTTTTCAAGAACGAGAACCGCTGCGTCGACTGCGCGCATCCTGGCCATGTCAGCCTCCACGGAATTGTTGATAGCCGATGATGCCAGCGCAACGGCGATTTTTCAATTTTTTCAGAATATTTTTTCATTACGAGAAAAAAGCTCTTATGAATTGAATTGATTGGCCCTTTTGTTTTCCACGAATTCGCTTCGCAAATCGATGAAAAACTTTTTCATTGCTCGTTTGGGCGAACAGAGCGAAGAATGGCCCGATGGAAACCACCGAAAAACGCCAGCGCGGCCGGCCGCGCTCTTTCAACGGCCCGGCCGAGGCCGCTTCGGTGCAGTCGCTGGACCGGGCGCTGCGCATCCTGGCAATCGTCGCCGATGGCAGCGGCCTGTCGCTGAGCGAGATCGCCGCCAGGTCCGGTCTGCCGGCATCCACCGCCTACCGCATGCTGACGACGCTGGAGAACCATGGCATGGTCGAGTTCGACGGCACCGACCAGCTGTGGTCGATCGGCGTCGAGACCTATCGCATGGGCGCGGCGTTCCTGCGCCGCCGCAAGCTGGTCGACCGCGCCCGTATCGTCATGCAGGAATTGATGGAGAAGACCGGCGAGACTGCCAATCTCGGCGTCGCCGAGGACGATTGCGTCGTCTTCGTCAGCCAGGTCGAGACGCACCAGGCGATCCGCGCCTTCTTCCGGCCGGGCACACGCAGCTCCTTCCATGCCTCGGGTATCGGCAAGGCGGTGCTGGCGCATCTCGAGCCGGAACGCGTCGCCACCATACTGCGCCGGGCCGGGCTGGAGCGCTTCACCGAAAATACGCTGTCCGATATCTCGGCTCTCGCCCGCGACCTGGTGACGATCAAATTGCGCGGCTGGTCGGTCGACGACGAGGAGCGGCATCCGGGCATGCGCTGCGTCGCCGCCGCCATCTTCAATGAATTCGGCGAGCCGATCGGCGGGGTTTCGGTCTCCGGGCCGACGGTGCGGGTCACGCCGGAACGGCTGGCCGAGATCGGCCCGCTGGTGCGCGATGCAGCAGCGGAGGTGACGAGGATGATCGGCGGGCTGCCGACCCCTCCTGGCCGTGGCAGCGAACCGAACGCATTGCGGCGCTGACCAGCGCCGAATGGCGCGACATCTGCCAGGATGGCCCGAGCTAGCCCCCGGGCACCGCGCTCTTGGTCGATAGGTCGTAGAAATCGAGCAGCATCGCCAGCCCAACTCCGCAGGCGGTGACGATGAGGCCGGCAATGAAGATACGATTGGCGCGTTCATAAACGCGCCGTTGTAGAGACGTTGTGTCGAGCAGCAACCGCAGCGCTCGTATCTGCAGGGCAATGCCGATCAAAGTCGGCACGACGGCGGCCAGGTGATAGATTTCCCATGGTATCGGGTTGGCGGCCCAATGCGTGATGAAGCCCAGCGAGAACGCCAGCAGGATGCCGACGGTGGTGATTGTGCCGTTGCGGAAATCCGTCTCGATCGGCTCTTCGTTCGGATCGTGCTCGCCCAAGCGCCCTCTCCCTGTTTCGGCTCGGCTGTAGATTGCCGTTCGGCCTGTAGATTAGGCTGCTGGGAAACCCCTGTACATCCGGCAAGAGTGTTGGCGAATGGCATCCGACCTTCCGTAGGTGGGCGATGCCCGGCAGGACAGAGGGTGGCTGAGCGCCGCTCATTCCAGCTTGGGTTCCTCGCCCCACGAAGTGGGGAGAGGTGGCTCGGCGAAGCCGAGACGGAGAGGGGTGCGCCCTACGAAGCCCCCTCTCCGGGGGCGGGGCGGGCCCCCCCCCCCCCCCCCCCCGGGGGGGGGGGGGGGCCCCGCCACATATAAAAGAGCGAGGAAAACACCACCAGAGGGCCAGACCCCAACAAAAAAAAAAAAATAGGG
>NZ_JBVVQI010000032.1:10077-61940 GCF_055811495.1 Mesorhizobium sp. WSM4830
CCGGGTCGCGCGCGCACGGTAGTGGGGTGCGCCCCCCCCCCCCCCCCCGGCGGCCGCTGCGCGCCCACCTCTCCCCCGCTTCGCGGCGGGCGAGGAACCCAGGTCCTAAGAAGTCGGAGGAACAATCCCTCAGCCTTGCCACTCAGACACACAGAAAAAGGGGCAGTGGGGTGCCCCTTCTTCCTGTTGCCTGAAACGGTCACCTCCTCTCAAGCTGGGCTCTCAAAGCCGGCAGCGATGGCGATAGCCGTCGTAGCCGACATAGGTGTCCGAGTACGGGTCGTAGCTCTGGTAGCGGTCGAGGCAGCGCCGGACGTGCCAGGAGCCGCCGTCGTCCTCGATATAGACGGTGCGCGGCTGGGCCAGCGCGCTGCCGAGCAGGAAGCCGCCGACGCCTGCGGCAATACCGATGCCGAGGTGCTTGTGCTTGTGATGGGCGGCCGAAGGCTGAACCGTGCCGACCAGCATGGCGGCGGCGACAGTGGTGGCGACGAGGCCGGAAACGATGGTGCGCTTGAACATGACGATCTCCTTGTTGCGGGAGGCGATCCAACCGCCTCTTGACCATCAGTCGTCCCGACAAGGAAAAAGGTTCGAAGATCTTTTTTGGATTTTTTCTAGAAAAAGGGAAATCGCCCGGTCCGATGCTGTCAGCCACGCGACCACGAACGGTCGCGCTGTTCGACAGTTCACCGGAACAACCGGCAGGCCTCAGCCCATGCCGGTGATATGGCGAAGCCAGAAGGCGAGCGCGATAAAGCCGATGATGGTGGTGACGCCGGTCCAGTCGATATTGGCGCGCTTCAGGTCCTTGATGAGTTTCACCAGGAGAACCCAGGCCACGACGACGAGCGGGAGAATGATGACAAACCTGATCATGCGACTGCCTCGCTGATGCGATTGCACCTTCGATCAATATAGGAAGCGAATTGGCCGTTTTCAGGACGCCCCGGCGGCAGAACCGGCGCGTTCGCCGGGAACCGAAAAACGGAGTTTTGTCTTTACTGGCGCAGCAAATATGCTAACCGGAGCGCCGTGCCCTTGTAGCTCAGCTGGTAGAGCAGCGGTTTTGTAAACCGAAGGTCGGCGGTTCGATCCCGTCCGGGGGCACCAGTACGGGCTGCTTGAGACCTCCGGGGCGCCTGATATCTGCTCATCCCCGATATCCACAGGCCGGGGCCGTCAGGATCGGTGGCACATCAGCTTCAACGCATATATTCCCTAGCGGAAACCATAGTTCCCTAGCGGAAAAACCCCAGGGGAAACCATAGGAGTCTTCGTTGGAGCAGAGACGCACGACCGCCCCCTTCGTCAGCGGCATGTTTGGTGGCGTTGTCGTCTTCGCCTTCGCGTTCGGCTTCCGTTTCCTGATAAGTCCCGATCCCGATCCTGCATCAAGAGCAACGACAAGCCTTTCGGTACTGGCATTCGCCATTTGTTTCGGCGCGGCATTCCTTCGCGAGCATCGACGCCAGATTGCCGCCGCCCGAGAATTTCTAAGCCGCCCAAGAACCTACTAGGCCCGCGCGTTCCGTCCCCGTCGGGGAGCCACAAACTTTGCCTGAGATTGCCGGCTTAATCTGACGCCAGATTGCGTTTTGGCGTCCCATACTAGGAGACGCCAAACCTATTCGTGTCTCGCCCTTATAGGGCCGTCATTTCGGCCTCTCTCCGGGTTCCGGGCCATTTTAACAGCATTCGATTAAATTACCCCTGTGTATATTAGCACTCGCTCAATTAAGCGCGCCGACAATGTTCGTGCGGCGGGCCAAAACCAACGGGTGTTGTCATGCGGAGTGATTTCGCCGCGGCGCGCGAGCTTTTGGAGTGCACACAAAACCGCCTCTGCGGCGCGGATGAAACGAGCCGACGCGTCAACGAGGCCCTCGACGCGCTGATTGAAGAAATAGCCATCGCGGAATTCCGCAAGGCGCCACTGACGGTCGTGCCGTTTCCACGAGCGCGGCCGCCCAAGCATATTCGGTAGAGCGCTGATCGCCCGCATTGACGAGGAGCCGGCGGCTGGTGTTTCCGCAATCGCCCGTTCAAGCGTCGTTGAACGACCGACCCTTTGACGATAAATTGCCAGGCCCTGGTGCTCTGAAACCCGGAGCTGATCTATGTCACGCTGTGGAGATGTCTACGAGAACAAGGTGACCGGCGAATATGCAGTCATCCTGCGTGGCACCGAAGACCGCGGCCAGGGACCGGGTATCGCTCATCTGACCGCCCGGCCGGGAGCCGCCGTGGTGGGCGAGCACTTCCACCCGAACCTGACGGAACGGTTTACCGTCCTCCGTGGCCGGCTCGACGCTTGCATCGCCGGGAAGACTTTGTCCCTGGGGCCTGGCCAATCCGCCACGGTCGAAGCAGGCGTCGCACATGATTGGTGGAACAGCAGCAAAACCGAAGAAGCGCATGTCCTGGTCGAAGTCGACCGGGCGCCAGGTGCGGACAATGTCGACCCGAACCGTTTCGAGCTGCTGATCGGCATGCTCTTCGGCTTGGCCAATGCCGGCAAGGTGGACAGAAAAGGCAGGCCTTCGCCGCTTCAGGCGGCAGTCATCGCCAGGGAATTTGCCGACGTAATCGTCTTCACGCACCCGCCACCTGCGATTCAGCGAGTGGCGCTGGCGATCCTGGCGCCACTCGGCCATCTGCTCGGCTATCGCGCGATCGACCCGGACTACTGCAAGCCGCACGGGCATGTCACGCCGGCTCCTGAAATCCTCGCGAGAGCAGGCCTAGTAGCCGGATGATCCGGGTCCAAATTGGGCGCCCAGCATTTTTGTCGGCAGCCATGCATAGGACTCGCGGCAAGCTCTATGACGCACTCGCGACCTGACCGGAAATCGCGGCCCTGTCGAACGTGTTTCTCACCCTGACCGACTTGTAGACGTAGGCGACCCAGATGCCGGTCAGGACAAAAGAAACTGCCGGCATTACCAGTGCATCCCCTGCAAGCACCAAGCTCACAGGAGCGCTCATAACCACAGAGATCCATACCGCGTCCAGAATAAACACGGTTGGTATCGCGAACCACTGATACAGGAACAGCTGCTTGAAGCGGTAACTCCGCAGCAGCATCGCAAAGAGCACAACCACCTGGAACACCATAAACGCCAGCAAGAGGGCAATCTCGCCGTAGACCGCCAAAGTGCCATTCGGGAGCGTCCTGAGCTGTCGGTAGCCTTCACTCGATGAGCCCAATGAGACGAGCGTGCGTAGCGGGGAGAGAGCCTGAAGGATCGCCAGCAGCATAAGCCAGCCGCCAATTCCCACAGGGGCTGCTGGATTCCCTGAGGGCTTTGTCGCAGATCGGACAGCAAAAAAGACAGGCACGCCGATCAGCAGCAGCAGTATTGCCCAATGCCAGATGGAAATCTGCATCCAATCCCTCCCTTGATGCCCTTTTAGGTTGTATCAGATTTCAACCTCAACTCAAGAGGCAACATCGAAAGGAAGCGCTGCTTGCAAGACCCGGCAACACTATATTTCTGGCACGATGCTATTTCCGGCAGGATGCTGCCATGTCGCGAACTCTGATCGTCGTTGGCCTCAGCATAGTTGCCATAGGCCTGCTGTGGCCTTGGTTGGCCCGGACCGGCCTTGGCAGGCTGCCCGGCGATATCGTGATCGAGCGTGAGAACTTCAGGCTTTATGTCCCCATCACCACGGGGATACTTGTCAGCATCGTGCTCTCGGCCATTCTATGGCTGATCAACCGTTAGGCGATGCTCCGGGCGATTTGTGTTGCAGGCCCTACTCGCTCTTGATCTTCTTACACTCCGATCGCTGCCACCAATATCCGGTTCTGCCGCCGTATCGCCGTGCGCAACTCTGCAATCCTCGCTTCCTCGCGCTTCACGAACTCGATGAACATCATGTTCATGTTGTTGAAGATGAGTTCGCCGAGCGCCGTCCCGTCGATGTCGCGGCGCACCAGGCCGAATGCCTGCAGGCGGGCGATAAGCGCACGTATCTGCTCGGTCAGTGCGCGGTCTAGCGCGGTGTAGGCCTGGCCGAACGGGCTGTCCGGCAGTTGCGTCGAGATCGCCATCGCCTGCCGCCACATCTCCTTGCTGAGGTAATGCAGCGAGTGCTCGATATAGATGCCGAGCAGCGTGTCTAGCGCGTCGCCGACATTGGCCGGCGGGTTGGCGACGACGCCGCGCCCGGCATTGAGCACCTCGTTGACCTCCATCGAAACGATGGCGCCGAGGATGTCGCCCTTGTTCTGGTAGTAGTTGTAGATCGTGCCGACCGAGACTTCGGCCTGCGCGGCGATGGTCTCGATCTTGGCGCCTTCATAGCCGGCGTCGCGGAAAAGCGCCGCCGCTGCCTCGATGATACGGCGGTGCCGATCCGCCTTCTGCCTTGCCCGCAATCCGCTCATAGCGGCTGTTTGCCACAAAAACAGAATTGACTCAATTTTAGAATTGGTTCAATTTTTTGCGACAAGCCAAAAAGGCAAGGGAGAACACTCGATGTCCGTCAATCCAAAGACCCCCAATCCAACCGTCAGGAATCCACTTTCCGTTCTGAGGAGCCATCTCCAGGGCGCCTGTGCCGCGGCAGCACTGCTGCTGGCGGCGGGCAGCCTCGCTCAGGCGCAGGACCTCAACGCGCTGATCTGGTGCGATCACGCCGATCCGGCGCTGTTGCAGCCGTTCGAGGAGGCGAACGGCGTCAAGGTCAATGTCAAGGAATTCGAAGGCACCGGCGCCGGCCTGGCCATCGTCGACCAGTCGCAGCCCGGCGACTGGGACGTGATGGTGATCGACAGCATCGACGTACCGCGCGGCGTCGAAAAGGGTCTGTTCGAGCCGCTGCCGGAAGACAAGCTGCCGCTGTCCGATCTGTTTCCGCAGGTGAAGATGGATAGCTCCACTGTCGTCGACGGCAAGCGCTACGGCATCACCGAAAAGTTCGGCTACAACACGATCGGCTACAACAAGACCAAGGTCGACCCGGCCGACATGCAGTCGCTTGCCGCGCTGACCGGTGACAAATACAAGGGCAAGATCGCCATCTACGATTATTACCTGCCGGTCATCGGCATGGCCGCACTGGCGATCGGCAAGAAGACGGCGCAACTGACCGAAGCCGACCTTCCCGCCATCAAGGAAGAGCTGCTCAAAATGAAGGCCAACGCCAAGCTGGTCGGCGAAGTGACCGCCAGCCAGACGGCGCTGGCGACCGGCGAGGTCGACATACTGGTCGGCGGCGGCGAATGGGTGACGGCGGGGCTGGCCAAGGAAAACCCTGCGCTGGACTTCTCAATTCCGAAGGAAGGCGCCGTGCTGTGGTCGCAGTCGCTGGCAATGTTCAAGGATTCCAAGAACAAGGAGCTGGCGCTTAAATTCATCCAGTACATTATGAGCCCCGAAGGCCAGGCGCGGCTCGCCACCTCGTCCTGCTATTGGGGCATGCCGGCGAACAGCAAGGCGGCGTTGAGCGACGAGCAGAAGAAGATCCTGCGCTTCGACGAGCAGCCGGAGTTCCTCGCCCGCGCCCAGTCCTATCCGGCGCCGAACGCCGATCTCGACAAGAAGATGCAGGACGTCTGGACCGAAATGCTACAGGCGCAATGACCGGCTGCCGGTCGTGAGCGCTGCCACAAAGAGTGAACGTGCCCTGCCCTGGGCGCTGGTCACGCCGGCGCTCGGCTGGACGTTGCTGTTCTTCGTGCTGCCCTTCGTCGCCATGGCCGTATCCAGCCTGACGGCGCATGAAGGCGGCGGCTTCACGCTGTCCAACTACAGCCAGTTCTTTGCCAATCCATCTTACTGGCAGGCGATGGTGAACTCGCTGCAGGTCACCGCCATCGTTACCGTGATCTCCGTGTTGCTTGCCTATCCCTTTGCCTGGATTCTGGCCGAGCAGGTGCCGGAGCGCTGGCAGCGGCTGGCGCTGATGCTGGCGGTGCTGCCGTTCTGGACCTCCTATGTCGTGCGCTCTTATTCGTGGCTGCTGGTGCTGGCGCAGAACGGCGTCGTCAACCGCGTGCTGACCGGCTCCGGCCTGTTCGGCGAACCGCTGCAGCTCGCCAATACGCGGCTAGCGACCGTCACCGGCTTCGTGCATTTCTTCGTCATGCTACTGACGCTGACGATCTTCGCCAATCTGAAGCAGCTCAGCCCAAGCTACCGCAAGGCCGCCGCCGACCTCGGCGCCGGGCCGGTGCGCACATTCCTGCATGTCGTTCTGCCGCTGACGCTGCCCGGCATCATGGTCGGCGCCTTCCTCACCTTTGTGCTGTGCATCGGCGACTACATCACGCCGCAGATCCTCGGCGGCAACAACGAGCTGTTGATGCCGCAACTCGTCATGATGCAGATCGGCCGGCGCGGCGACTTTCCGCTCGCTTCGGCGCTGTCGATCATCCTGATGGCGGTGGTCACCATCGCCTATCTCGCCTGCGCCCGCTGGCTGAAGATCGAGCGGGCCTGACCATGCGCGCTTTCATCCGCCTCGTCTCCGGCCTTTACGCCCTCGCCATCTATGGCTTCATCTTCCTGCCGGTGGTGGTGCTGGTGCTGTTTTCGCTGCAGGCGACGTCGTTTCCGATCCCGCCCTTCACCGGGCCGTCGCTGCGCTGGTACGAGGCCGTGCTTGCCGACACGCGGCTGACCTCGGCGCTGGTCAATTCGCTGCTGGTGGCGGTCGTCTCCTCGGCTGCCGCCGTCACGCTCGGCTTCCTCTCCGCCTGGGGTTTTGCGCGCTTCGCCTTGCCGGGCTCGGGCCTGATGCGCGGGCTGATCACGCTGCCATTGACCGTCAGCTATCTGATCATCGGCATGGGGTTGCTGGTGCTGTTCAACTGGGCCGGCGTGCCGAAGTCGCTCACTGCCGCCGGCATCGGCCATGTGGTGATCAACCTGCCGCTCTGCTTTGCCATCGTCTACAGCCAGATGGGCGACCACCAGATCAATATCGAGCGCGCGGCGCGCGACCTCGGCGCGCCCGAATGGAAGGTGCTGCTTTTGATCACGGTGCCTGTCATGGCGCCGGCTATCTTCGCTGGTTTCTTCCTGTCGATGACCTTCTCCTGGGACGAATTCGTGATCTCGTTCCTGTTGACGCGCTTCGACACGACGCTGCCGGTCGAGATCTGGAACCTGCTGCGCTCCGGCCTCAATCCCAAGACCAACGCCGTCGGCTCGCTGGTCTTCGCCGTCTCCATCGTACTGGTGGTATTGTTCGAGCTGATGCTGTTGCGGAGGAAGCCGGCATGAGTGCGCCACTGGTCGATATAAGCTCCGTCTCGCATCGCTTCGGCCAGCACACGGTGCTGAAGAACGTCTCGCTGACGATCGAGCCGGGCAGCTACACGATCCTGCTCGGGCCGTCCGGCTCCGGCAAGACGACGCTTCTGTCCATCCTCGGCGGCTTCGTCACGCCGAGCGAAGGCAAGGTGCTGATCCGCGGCGAGGACTGCACCGCCGTCCCACCGGCGAAGCGGCCGACGACGACCGTGTTCCAGGACTATGCGCTGTTCCCGCATATGAGCGTCGGCAGCAATGTCGGCTTCGGCCTGCGCATGCAGGGTGTCGATGGCGCAACCCGGGCAACAAGGGCGCGCGAGGCGCTAGCGCTGGTTGGGCTGGCCACCGCCTTCGACAAGAAGCCGCACCAGCTTTCCGGCGGTCAGCGGCAGCGCGTGGCCCTGGCGCGCGCCCTGGTGGTCGAGCCGGCGGTGCTGTTGCTCGACGAGCCGCTCGGCGCGCTCGACCTGAAATTGCGCCGGCAGATGCAGGACGAACTGAAGGCGATCCAGAAACGCGTCGGCACCGCCTTCATCCACGTCACCCACGACCAGGAAGAAGCGATGGCGCTGGCCGATCATTGCGTGGTGATGAATGACGGGCGCATCGAGGACGAAGGACCGCCCGAGCGCGTCTATGCACGGCCGGCGACGCGCTTTTCCGCGACTTTCATGGGCGAAAGCACGCTGATATCGGGAACGGTGACGGAGGCGAAGAGCGGCAAAATCACCGTCACCACGAAGCTTGGGCAGCTCTCGCTGGCCGGCACATTGCCGGTCGGCTCGACCGTTGCGCTGGCCATCCGGCCTGAGCATCTTGTCCTCGGCGCTGCCGGCGGTGCTGTGGCACTTGGCATGATCAAGGTGAACGATGTCGTCTTTCAGGGCAGCTTCAAGCGCGTGCTGGGGACCTCCACGACCGACCCGGCGCTGCACTTCATCGCCAAGGTCTCGGCCGTATCGGCCGTCCAGCCGGGCGACGTGGTCGCGGTATCGTGCGATGCTGGCGACATCATCCTGCTTGCGGACTGAACATGAGCACGCTTCCAACCATCGACGCCGGCCACTGGTACGAAACCATCCGCATGGGCGATGGCGTGACGCTGATCCACGAGCCGTGGATCAAGCCGTTCTTCCGCTGCAACATCTGGCATGTGCGCGGGAGCGACCGCGATCTTCTGTTCGACACCGGCCTCGGCCATTTCAGCCTGCGGCGCCATGTGCCGCTGGTGACGGAACGCAAGCTCACCTGCGTGGCCAGCCACACGCATTTCGATCATATCGGCTGCCATCACGAATTTCCCGACCGCTGCGTCCACCCGGCCGAGGCCGAGATCCTCGCCGATCCGCGCAACGAATGGACGGTTGCCGACCGCTATGCCACCGACGAGATGTTCGACGGCATGCCGCAAGGCTGGGATGCGAAGCACTACCGGATCCTGCCCGCACCAGCCGGCCAGTTGCTCGAGCAAGGCGATATCGTCGATCTCGGCGACCGTGCCTTCGAGGTGATCCACACGCCCGGTCATTCACCCGGCGGCATTGCGCTCTACGAAAACAGGACGGGCATCCTGTTTTCCGGCGACATCGTCTATGACGGCCCGCTGATCGACGACGTCTATCACTCCGATATCGACGATTATGTGGAAACGCTGCTGCGCATGCGCAACCTCGATGTCTCGGTCGTGCATGGCGGCCATTTCCCGAGCTTCGGCAAAGTCCGCTATCGCCAGCTTGTCGACGAGTATCTCGCGCAAAAGCGCCAGGCCGGCTGCCATCTGCTCGCCCGATAAGGACTAGGGTTATTGCGTCAAAGCGCCCTTTGCGGACAGGGTGTCCCCACCGCGTCGCCGCAGCGTGAGGCCGTGGGCTCGGGTCTAAAACTCTTTTCCTCCGACTGGCGCACCAGTTCCGCGAAAGCCAGGGCAAAACTTGCCAGCATCAGGAAGACAATAATCAAGCGTGCCAGCGGCAATAGATCGGCCTCGACTGGTTAGCCCCCACGCCGCCCGTCCGCTGCCGGCTAACATGATCGATCCGGCTTTACGAGAGTTTAAGGCGGATCTTAACCATCACATCATTTTGTCCCGCGACATGATGCGCGAGTGCGTCTTATTTGGCCGCCATCTCCAGGCACCTCCCTCCCTTTGCAGAAATGCCCACCCATGCTAACCCGGCGCTGGCGCGGCCCAGCAACCGGTCGCCGCCAATCGGTCGCCAGACGGTCGTCGCCAATCGGTTGTCGTTGAGAGCCATGAGCAAAACCGCCAGCCGTTTCGCCTTCGTCTCATCCGGTACAGCCGACGCCAATGCGGCGCTGGAAAGCCTTTCTGCGCGCTACGGCCAGGCATCCGTCGAAGAGGCCGGGATCGTCGTGGCGCTCGGCGGCGACGGCTTTCTGCTGCAGACGCTGCGCGAGACGATGAGCACGGGAAAGAAGGTCTACGGCATGAACCGTGGCACCATCGGTTTCCTGATGAACGAATACCGCGCCAGCGGCTTGACCGGGCGCATTGCGGCGGCCGTTGCCGAAACCATCCGTCCGCTGGAGATGCAGGCAGTGACGGCGGAGGGCGAGACGATTTCGGCGCTGGCGATCAACGAGGTCGCGCTTTGGCGCCAGTCCTACCAGACCGCCAAGATCCGCATCACCGTGGATGGGCAAGAGCGGCTGGAGGAATTGCACTGCGACGGCGTGATGATTGCGACGCCGGCCGGCTCGACCGCGTATAATCTGTCGGCGCACGGGCCGATCCTTCCGCTCGACGCTCCGCTGCTGGCGCTGACCCCGGTCAGCCCGTTTCGTCCGCGGCGCTGGCGCGGCGCGCTGCTGTCCAACAAGGCGATCGTGCGTTTCGACATTCTGGAGCCGGAAAAGCGGCCGGTGAATGCCGCCGCCGACCACACCGAAGTCAAGGCGGTGACGACGGTCACGGTGAGGGAATCGCCGACGGCAACGGCGACGCTGCTGTTCGATCCCAACCATTCGTGGAACGAGCGCATTCTCGCCGAACAGTTCAGGTATTGAGGCGGCGCGGCAGCCACTGCGCAAATTAAGCATCGCGATTAAGGTTACGACTTCACAATCGCGCCAATGCCGCCCGTTTGTGTTGACAAATCGTGGGCTTGCGCCTACCTGCAATACCAATCTTGCAGGCGCGCGGCGCTTGCCGCGACTGCTTATGTTGCGCCCCCGAACCAGCCAAAGACAGCCAAACTTGTCCTCAGACACCCAGATCGCTCAAGAAGCGTTGACCTTCGCAGACCTCGGCCTGTCGCCGAAGGTCCTTTCCGCAGTTACCGATGCCGGCTACACCGAGCCGACGCCGATCCAGGCTGGCGCCATCCCTCACGCCTTGCTCGGCAAGGACGTGCTGGGCATTGCCCAGACCGGCACCGGCAAGACGGCGTCCTTCGTCCTGCCGATGCTCACCCGGCTGGAAAAGGGCCGCGCCCGCGCCCGCATGCCGCGCACGCTGATCCTCGAGCCGACGCGCGAGCTCGCCGCGCAGGTCGAGGAAAACTTCGTCAAATACGGCAAGAACCACAAGCTCAACATCGCGCTGCTGATCGGCGGCGTGTCCTTCGACGAGCAGGACAAGAAGCTCGAGCGCGGCGCCGACGTGCTGATCGCGACTCCCGGCCGCCTGCTCGACCATCGCGAGCGCGGCAAGCTCCTGCTCAACGGCGTCGAGATCCTCGTCATCGACGAGGCCGACCGCATGCTCGACATGGGCTTCATCCCCGACATCGAGCGTATCTGCGAGATGATCCCGTTCACCAGGCAGACGCTGTTCTTCTCGGCGACGATGCCGCCGGAAATCACCAAGCTCACCGAGAAATTCCTTCACGCGCCGGTGCGCGTCGAAGTGTCGAAGGCAGCATCGGCCGCCACCAACATCATCCAGCGGCTGGTGAAATCCGGGCCGAAACCCTGGGACAAGCGCGAGACGCTGCGCAATCTGATGAAGGCCGAGGATGCCGAGCTGAAGAACGCCATCATCTTCTGCAACCGCAAGATCGAAGTATCGGAGCTGTTCCGCTCGCTCTTGAAATATGATTTCGACGCCGGCGCTCTGCACGGCGACATGGACCAGCGCGCGCGCATGCAGATGCTGGCCAATTTCCGCGACGGCAAGCTGCGCTACCTCGTTGCTTCGGACGTCGCGGCGCGCGGCCTCGACATTCCCGATGTCAGCCATGTCTTCAATTACGACGTGCCGATCCACGCCGAGGATTACGTCCACCGCATCGGCCGTACCGGCCGCGCCGGACGCTCCGGCAAATCCTTCACCATCGCGACCAAGTCGGACACCAAATACATCGACGCCATCGAGCGGCTGATCGGCACCAAGATCGAGTGGCATGACGGCGATTTGTCGACGGTCGTCGCCAGCGAGAGCGGCGAGGATGAGGCCCCGCGCCGTGGCCGAGGTGCGCCACGCCGCGCCGGCCGCAAGGACGACGCCAAGGACAGGGGCGAGCGCAAGCCGCGTGAACGCCACGCCAAGCGCAGCGAAGAAGCGGCGCCGGAAGCGGTCAGCGAGGAACAGCCGGTCGTGGCCGAAGTCGCCGACATCGGCGAGCGGCGTACCCGCAAGGACGCGATCCGCTCCGAAAACACCGAACGCAAAGCTTCGCCCGATCGCAACGAACGGCGCGCGCCGGAACGCGGCGACACCAGGCCGCAGCGCGAGCGCCCTGCCCGCCAGCGCCAGGAAGACAACGACGCGACCGTCGGCTTCGGCGACGACATGCCGGCCTTTATGCGTATAGTCGCCAAGGTCTGATACGGCGCTCGCGCGCGTCCCATGGCCGCGCAGTTCCTTCCAAATGACACCCTTCCGTGGCACATTTCCAGGGCTTGGATCGCTTTGTCCTAAAGGTTCTTGAGTTCCAGGCGGGATGCCAGCAGATCCAGAAAAGCGCGGACTTTGGCCGAGGATGATCTGCCTTCCGGCCATACGGCGTGTATCGGCACTAGCACCGGCTCAAATTCGGTCAGAACCAGTTCCAGGCGGCCATCGTCCACCAGGTGTTTTACCTGCCAAAGCGGCGAGTAGCCCAAACCCAATCCGTGAACCGCGGCCGCATAGATCGATATCATCAAATTCGACCGGAAGGTGCCCGCGACCTTCACCGGCCGGGGCTTGCCTTCAATCTGAAACATCCATTCGCCTCGGCGGCCGTCAACGGTTCGTACGATGCATTCATGCTCGCGCAGTTCGAGCGGATGGGCCGGTCGGCCGTGTTGCTGGAAGTAGGCAGGCGCGCCGAACACCACGCGCCGCAGCGCCCCCAGGCGCTTCGCACGTAAGTTGGAATCCGGCAAATTGCCGATCCTTACCGCCAGATCGAGACCCTCTGCATCGAGATCGACAAATTCATCGGAAAGCTGGAGGTCAACCTCGACCCGGGGATATGTCCGCATATAGTCGGCGATTGCCGGCACGAGGAAGTCCGGGCCGAACAGAACCGGCGCACTCACGCGCAGGATGCCCGATGGCTCCGACCGTCGATTGGCCGCTTGAAGCCTGGCTTCGTTAATTTCCTCGACGGCGGGTTTGATGCGCTGGAAAAAGGCCGCTCCGGCTTCGCTCGGCATAGAGCGGCGTGTCGTCCTGTGCAGAAGCTCGACCCCGATTGATTCCTCCAATGTCGCCAGGGACCGGCTGACCGACTGCAGCGATCGGTTTAGCCGGCGTGCGGCAGCCGTCAGGCTGCCATGCTCGACAATGGCAATGAAGGCTTCGAAATCATCTATCCGGCTCATCGCGTATTTCTCCCGAAACTCGGGAGAAACTATCGCAAAATCGATGAATTGTAACGCAGTTCGCCAGATTTTATCTTCCCTGCATAGGCCGAAAAGGCAGACTCGAGGGAAGGAGATCGTCATGCGAACACCCAGTCCAACTGTCCTGGTCGTAGGCGCCGCAGGCCGCGTTGCCGGTTTGGTTGTGCCTGAACTCGTCCGCCGCACTGCCAGGGTTCGAGCGCTTGTTCGTGACGCGGCGGCTGCCGAAAAAGCCCGGAAAGCCGGTGCATCCGAGATCGCGATCGGAGATCTGCGCAACCATCAGAGCCTTGATCAGGCAGTGAAAGGTGTCGACGGTGTCTTTCACATCGGACCGGCCTTTGCTCCCGACGAAGCCGCCATGGGGGTTGCCATGGTTGAGGCGGCGGCGCGAGCGGGCGTTCGGAAGTTCGTCTTTTCGTCGGTGATCCAGCCCACCAACACGAGGCTGGAAAACCATGCAAGCAAGATACCCGTCGAAGCTGCCCTCTATTCGACGAACATGGAATACACCATTCTGCACCCGGCCAATTTCATGCAAAATATCGCGGCCGCCTGGCCGTCCGTCGTCGAGCACGGCGTTTTCGCCGAGCCGTTTCCAAAGACGGCGAAGCTCGCCCGCGTCGACTACCGCGACGTGGCTGAAGTGGCAGCGATCGCACTGACCGAAGCGCGTTTGTCCTATGCGACCCTCGAACTGTGCGCCGACGGTATGCACAGCCGCGAAGAGGTCGTCGCCATGATGAGCCAAGCGCTTGGCCGGCCGGTTTCGGCGGGCGAGCCGACATTTCAGGACTGGGCGGCGAAGGTCCGCCTTCCCTATACCGACCGCCAGTTGCAGATGCTGGCCAAAGTACACAGCCACTACGCCAAATACGGCCTCGGCGGGAACAGCCTGACGTTGCGCGCCGCGCTTGGCCGCGAGCCGCGTTCGCTGCGAAGCTTCATTCGGGAATTGGCGCTGCAGACGGCATATGCCGCCTGATCGTCCTCACAACGCTTACGCACATTTCTGATTGGGAGATTTCGATGCATGCATCATCGAACCGAGCCTTCAAATTGAGAAAGCTGCCACCCTCCTACGGCGCGGTGGTGATGCCGTTGGTTCTTTCGATTCTGATGTCCTCGATTGTCTCGGCGGTCTCGACGGCAATCGGCGCAGGCTGGACGAACGGGTTTATTGCGGCCTGGAGCTGTGCATGGGGCGCTTCATGGCTTGTCGCGTTTCCCAGTCTGCTGATTGTGCTTCCAATTGTGCGCCGGATCGTTGCCGCGATTGTCGATCAGCCGGCCCGGTCCTGACATCACGAACGAAGGGGGCCGGCGGTCCGGCATAGCCATTGGAGCGGCCCTTGCGAGGCCGCTCCAGGTTCGTACGCTTGCCTCAGGTAAGCGGCGACAGCTGGATTTCGACGCGGCGGTTCTGAGCCCGGCCGGCAGCGGTCGCGTTGGAGGCGATCGGACGCGTCTTGCCGAAGCCGGTGACGGCGAAGCGGCGGGAATCGACGCCCTGTCCAGACAGATAGTTGGCGACCGCCAATGCGCGCCGCTGCGACAGGTCGAAATTGTGCTCGTCGCTGCCGGTCGAGTCGGTGTGGCCGAACACGTCGACCGTGGTCTGGCGGAACTTTTTCAGCACAAGGGCCACTGAATTCAGCACCGGATAGAAACCGGCCTTCACCGCATCCTGGTCGACGTTGAAAGTGATGTCGGACGGCATATTGAGGATGATCTGGTCGCCGGTGCGGGTGACGCTGACGCCGGTGCCCTGAAGCTGCCGGCGCAGTTCGGCCTCGTTCTGGTCCATGGTGGCACCGATGGCACCGCCGGCAAGCGCGCCGATGCCCGCGCCGATCAGCGCGTTGCGGCGGTCGTTGCCGCCGGCAAGCATGCCGAGCCCGGCACCCGCCAAAGCGCCGAGACCGGCGCCGGCAGCGGTGTTGGAAACCTTCTGCTCCCCGGTGTAGGGATCGGTGGTGCATGCGCTCACGAGCACAGCCGTCGCCACGACGGCGAGCACAATCTTTTTCATACGGTGGTCCCTCTCCATTCCACGGCCACGCAACGGCGCACCGCATCAGCCCTTCCAGCGACTTGTAACATGAAATGCGGCGAAAAGCGGACCAGCAAAAGCCGCTGCCGCGGCTTTCCCCGGCTCAATTCCACACGCCTGCAGCGGCTCGCGCGACCACCGCAATTCAACCTGCTACCAGAGATTCTTGCCGTCGATGACCACCACTTCGACCTTGTCGAGATCGAAATCGTCGAACAGCCGCGAGTTCACGCTGATCTTCGGATTGTCGAAATTCGGCTCGCCTGTCGACCAGTCCGGCGTCTCGGTGAAGGTGCCGCAGCCGCAGGTGGCGCAAAAACCGTGTTTTATGGTTTTCGATCCCCACTGGTAGAACGAAACATTCTCCGGCGGGCTGGTGAGTCTGAATTGCGATGGGGTGTAATAGGCCCACAACGAACCGCGTTTCGAACAGAAGGAACAGGTGCATCGCGTCACTGTCTGCGGCGCTTGCGAAACCTCGAATGTCGTCGCCTTGCAGTGGCAGCTTGCCTTGATGGTCATGGATTAGTCCCTCACAATGCCACCGCCCGTAAGCAAAGGCAGCATAAAGAAACGCTCCTGACAACTGCCTGTCAGCGACCTGCGAGCCTGCGATGCACAGGTTAAAAGTGCTGGGTTGCCGATCGAAGGCCCATCGATACGAAACCGCTGCACGCCCTCGGTGTCACGCCGTGGGCAAGCTTTTGGGCGCCATGCGCTAATAGGACGAGGGGGGCACGAACAGGCAGATGGTCTTTCCGTCATTAGCACCGGCAACGGAGCACCAATGATATTCGCCGTCGGGCGAATTCTTGATCCGCTTGTCGCTATAGGCCACGACTTCCCCGGTCCCTTTGATGACATAGCCCTCGGGACGTTCGCTGATCGATGTCTGAGAGACCTCGCGGCAATCATAGCCCGAGCAGCAGGAGAACGGATAGCTCCAGCCTTGCGGCATGGCCGCGGTCGGCTTGGCATCATGCGCCAGAGCAGGCGCTGCAAATGGAATGGCGGCAGCTATCAAAACCACTGCCGCGACAAGTGAATTCAGGAGTCGGCGCGCCGTGCGGGCGACTGGGGCCGGTCTGGTTGTGAGAGCAGGCATGAGCGCAGTTCCTATCAACGGTTGTCAAGCATCTCGCTTGCCCGTTCCCGGAACGTGTCTTCCCAGTGGCCGGATCGTCAGGTCGCAGATACGCCGCGTCCGGCCATAAATGCTTTTTTCCTCCCCAGCGCATGAATGCTGGGCTGATTCCTTGGTTGGCGCAAGTAATTGCTGTCGCAACCGAACGCCGACCTCTGCAACCGGAACCAACCTGCCGTCCTGATCGACGAAACCTGGTCAACCCCGGCAGTGGGATCGCCAATAACGGGATCGGCTCGCGCTGGTTCCAGGCTTGGCACCGGCAGGCCCGAGGCATCCGCGTCAAAAGCGTAAATCGATTTTGAAAAATTCGATGAAAAACAAAGTTGTAGAACGACAGGTAAGTTCAAATTGAGAGCTCGTCACTCTCGCGCGACGGCCGTAACTCTCGCGTGATGAAACCAGGTACTGCCGGACTGGTGCCGCCAGCCTCAGTCGATATCGGCCACCGTTTCACCAGCGCCACCCTCGATCCGCTGCGACAGTGAGGCTTCCATGAAATCGTCGAGGTCGCCGTCGAGCACGCTCGACGGGCTGGTGCTCTCGACACCGGTGCGCAGATCCTTCACCAGTTGATAGGGCTGCAGCACGTAGGAACGTATCTGGTGGCCCCAGCCGATATCGCTCTTCGACGCTTCCGTGGCGTTCGCCACCGCTTCGCGTTTCTTCAGCTCTTCCTCGTAAAGCCGCGAGCGCAGCATTTCCCAGGCCTTCGCCTTGTTCTTGTGCTGGGAGCGCTCCGCCTGGCAGGCGACCGCGATGCCGGTGGCGAGATGGGTTATGCGCACCGCCGAGTCGGTAGTGTTGACGTGCTGGCCGCCCGATCCCGAAGAACGGTAAGTGTCGATACGGACGTCGGATTCGGAAACGTCGATGTCGATCGTATCGTCGATGACGGGATAGACCCAGACGCTGGCGAAGGAGGTGTGGCGGCGCGCATTGCTGTCATAGGGCGAAATCCGCACGAGACGATGCACGCCGGATTCCGTCTTCAGCCAGCCATAGGCGTTGTGGCCCTTGATCAGCAGCGTGGCGGACTTGATGCCGGCTTCTTCGCCGTCATGCACTTCCAGCACCTCGACCTTGAAGCGGCGGCGCTCGGCCCAGCGCGTATACATGCGCAGAAGCATCGAGGCCCAGTCCTGGCTTTCGGTGCCGCCGGCGCCGGCATGGACTTCCAGATAGCTATCGTTGGCATCAGCCTCGCCCGACAGCAGCGTTTCGATCTGGCGCGCCTTGGCCTCGCCGCGCATCGAGCGGATCGCCGCTTCGGCCTCCGCGATGACGCCCTCGTCGCCCTCTTCCTCGCCAAGCTCGATCAGGCCGATATTGTCTTCCAGGGCCTGGGTGAGGCCTTTGACCGCGGCAATGCCTTCCTCGAGGCCCTGACGCTCGCGCATCAGCTTTTGCGCTTCCAGCGGCTCGTTCCAGAGGCTGGAATCCTCGGCGCGGACGTTCAAGTACTCAAGCCGCTTTATGGCTTGGTCCCAGTCAAAGATGCCTCCTCAGCAGGGTGATCGCCTGCCTGATCTCGTCGACAATATTTTGCGTTTCCGCGCGCATGGCTGGCTGTTCTGTCCTGTTGCTGGATGGCGGTTTGGTGGCGCGATACATAGGGACGGCACGGTCTCCTGTAAAGCGCCGGCCCCTGTAATGTACCGGCCCCTGTAAAGCGGAATGAACCGGCTCGACCAAGATCGTCAAGCCGGCCCGACCCGATGTAGCGATTGTCAGTAGAGCCCGCCGCCGCCCGACTGGATGGCCTGGTTGGCCTGCGGCGACAGCGCCCCGCCGGTGGCGTTGGAGCCGTCCGCACCCATGCCGATCACCCAATAGCTGTCGGCGGGACCTGTACCCGGCTTGAAGGCTTCGATGAAGGCTCCGGCGTCGCCCGCGTTGGCCCGCATGCCGGTCTTGCGATTGATCGCAATCAGCTTCATGCCTTCCGGAACCTTGAAGTCGACATTGGGCGTGCCGTCCAGCGCCACGCGC
Organism: Mesorhizobium sp. WSM4830; assembly: GCF_055811495.1. NCBI lineage: Bacteria > Pseudomonadati > Pseudomonadota > Alphaproteobacteria > Hyphomicrobiales > Phyllobacteriaceae > Mesorhizobium > Mesorhizobium sp. WSM4830. The sequence goes on from NZ_JBVVQI010000032.1 coordinate 28,328, forward strand.
ATGAAGTCCTTGAAGATCGGCGCGGCAAGGCCGCCGCCGGTCGCGCCCTTGCCAAGACCTTTCGGCTGATCGTAGCCCATGTAGAGGCCGACAACGAGGTTCGGCGTAAAGCCGATGAACCAGGCATCCTTTTCGTCGTTGGTCGTTCCGGTCTTGCCGGCGATGTGGCGGCCGAGTTCGTTGATGGTGGCGCCGGTACCGCGTTGCACGACGCCCTCCATCATCGATGTGATCTGGTAGGCGGTCATCGGATCGAGCACCTGCTCGGAGTTGTCGACCAGCTCCGGCTCTGGCTGGTTCTGCCACTCGGCGGCGTTGCAGTTCGAGCAGCCGCGTTCGTCCTGCCTAAAGACGGTCTTGCCGTAGCGGTCCTGGATGCGGTCGATCAGCGACGGCTTGATCGACTTGCCGCCATTGGCCATGATCGAATAAGCCGACACCATGCGCATCACCGTCGTCTCGCCGGATCCCAGCGCCATCGGCAGATACGGCGCCAGATGGTCGTAGACACCGAAACGCTCGGCATATTCCACGACCAGCTTCATGCCCATGTCGTTGGCAAGCCGCACCGTCATCAGGTTGCGCGATTTCTCGATACCGGAGCGCAAGGTCGCCGGGCCGGCCACCGTTCCGTCGTAATTCTTGGGCGTCCAGGTCGTGTTGCCGCTCTGGATGGTGATCGGCCCGTCCATGATCACCGAGGCAGGCGTATAGCCATTGTCGAGGGCGGCCGAATAGACGATCGGCTTGAACGACGATCCGGGCTGGCGCATGGCCTGCGTCGCCCGGTTGAACTCCGATTGCGCGTAGGAGAAACCGCCGACCATGGCCAGGACGCGTCCGGTATGCGGATCCATGGCGATCAGGCCGCCCTCCACTTCGGGAACCTGGCGCAAGCTGTAGCTGTTGTCCGAGCCTTCGTTCTTCTGCACGAAAATCACGTCGCCCGGCTTCAGCACGTCGGCCGGCGACTTCGCCTTGACTGTCCTGCCGTCGACCACGTGGCGCATGGCGAAACTCATGTCTTCCTTGCTGACAGTGCCTTCGACGCGGTCCTTGACGATTTCGCCGGAGATCTGGCGCGTCGGCTGCAGGCCGATGGACAGGCCGGTGGCCGAGCTGTCGAGCACGACGGCGAGCGACCATTCCGGCACGTCCTCCAATCGCTTGACGTTGCCCAGCGGCACGCCCCAGTCGCCGGAAATGTCGATGCTCGTGACCGGCCCGCGGTAGCCGCGCAGCGTGTCGAACTTCATGAGACCGTTCTGCATGGCCTTGCGGGCAATCAGCTGCATCTTCGGATCGAGCGTCGTGCGGACGGAAAGGCCGCCTTCGTAGAGCGCATTCTCGCCATAGCGCGCGATGATCTGGCGACGCACTTCCTCGGTGAAATACTCCCCGGCGAAGAGATAATTGCCGGTGCGGCGCGGCGTGACGCCGAGCGGCTCGGCCTTGGCCTTCTCGCCTTCTTCATGTGTGACGTAGCCGTTCTCGACCATCTGGTCGATGACCCAGTTGCGGCGCTCCAAGGCGCGATCGGCATGCTTGAAGGGATGATAGTTGTTCGGACCCTTCGGCAGAGAGGCGAGATAGGCGGCCTCGGCCACGGTGAGCTCGTTCACCGATTTATCGAAATAGGTGAGCGCAGCACCGGCGACGCCATAGGCGCCGAAGCCGAAGAAAATCTCGTTGAGATAGAGCTCGAGAATGCGATCCTTGGAATAGGCCTGCTCGATGCGGAAGGCCAGGATCATCTCCTTGATCTTGCGCTCGTAGGTCTGGTCTGAAGACAACAGGAAGTTTTTCGCCACCTGCTGGGTGATCGTCGAGGCGCCGACCTGGCGCTTTCCCGAGCCAACATTCTGCAGGTTGACGACAATGGCGCGGCCAAGGCCGGTCACGTCGATGCCGGGATGATTGTAGAAGTTCTTGTCCTCGGCCGACAGGAAGGCCGCCTTGACTCGATCCGGGATCGCCTGAATCGGCAGATAAAGCCGCCGCTCACGCGCATATTCGGCCATCAGCGCGCCATCCGACGCGTGGATGCGGGTCGTCACCGGCGGCTCGTATTTGGCCAGCACCTCGTAATCGGGCAGGTCCTTCGACAAATGGCCGATATAGATCGCCACGCCCGCCGCGACCAAAAGGGCCAGCGTCGTGCCGATGCCGAAGAAATAGCCAATGAGACGAATCATACCCGCTCCAGTCCTTGGTTCGGGAATTTCCTAAACGAAGCCGCCCTTCACGCAAGCTTTCGGGACGATCCCAAACCGTAATCGCAAAACCCATGTCGCGACCATGTGGGCAAAATACGGCAGCATGGAATTTCGGTTTCGAATGCCGGAAATAAAAGCACAGGGTGTTGTCGCCGTGCAACGCTGCTTCAGGTTGTGGGCGCCGGCGGGCATTTCAGCCTCCGGCCCCCGTTCCGCTCTTGGCCGAAGCAAACAGTGCAACGGCGTTGGTTATGCTCTGGGTCGCCTTGTTGCGCCAATCGGCGCTGAGCAACTGTGCTTCGTCCTTGGCATTTGACAGATAGCCGAGTTCGACCAGCACGGATGGAACATCCGGCGCCTTCAGCACCTTGAAGCCGGCAGAACGCTGCGGGTTGTTGATCAGGCCGACGCTGGTGGAAAGCTGGCCGACGAGAGTATGGGCAAAGCTCATCGAAAAATTATGCGTCTCGCGGCGGATCAGGTCGATCAGGATATCGGTCACTTCCTTGCTGTCGTCCTTGATCTCCATGCCGGCGAACTGGTCGGAAAGATTTTCACGGTCGGCAAGCGCTTGCGCCTCGGGATCGGAAGCCTTGTCGGACACGGTGTAGACGGTAGCGCCGCGGATGCCCTTGAGGCTGATCGTGTCGGCATGGATCGAGATGAGCAGGTCGGCCTCATGCTGGCGGGCAATGCGCACGCGGTCGTCGAGCCGCAGGAACACATCGGTCTCACGCGTCAGGAACACGTCGTATTTGCCGCCGGCGGCGAGCTTGTCGCGCAGTTCCATGGCGAAGGCGAGCGTCACGTTCTTCTCGACCGTACCGTTCAGGCCCTCGGCACCGCCGTCGATGCCGCCATGGCCGGGATCGATGACGACGGTGAAACGATGGCCCGGATTGGAGACCGGCCCGGTACCGACCCTGCCGGCCTTGTCGGCGGAGACCGTCGAGCCGGTGGTCAGCGCCTGATTGGCGAGCGCCGCATCGAATTCCCGCTGCGACGCCGCCGACATGTCGATGGCGATGCGGTAGCCCTTGCCGTCATCGTTCTTGAGCACGTCGAGATTGTCGACGGCGAACGGTCCCTTGCCGGTGAGAATCAGCCGCGATTTCCTCTCGCCGAGTTCGCCGTAACGCACGGCGCGGACAAGCCCGCGCGGCTTCACATCCTTGGCATTGAGGGCGAATCTCGTGGCCGGCAGATCGATGACCAGACGATTGGGGCCGCGCAGCAGGAACCATTTGATGTCGGGCTCGCGGTCGAAATTGATGACGATGCGCATCTTGGTGGCATCGCCGGCCATCTTGTAGCTTGTGGCACCGAGCGGTGCGTCGGCAGCACGCGAAAGCGGCGAAAAGACCAGGCAAGCCAGGATCAGCGGCAGCAGGCAGGCGGTGCGGAAGAACCGGCCTCCATGATGACGGCCCTTGTCTGCGAAGCCTGCCAGTCCCATCTTTCTACCAGTCGCTCCCGTTTGGCGTCATGCCCGATCGCTTGTCGAAGTGCCTTATTGCTTGTCAAAGTTCTGGCAGGCCGCGAACTCGATTAACGATTGGTATCCAGAGAAGGTTAACCAAGCCTTTTCATGGAAGGCTTGGGACCGGGGCTTCCGCTGCGGAACGGCTTTTTGCCGGCATCGGGAATCGGGGTTGCCTTCCAACCCGCCAAATCATAAAAGCGATGGTGGATCACTGCAATCCTGGAACCGTCCTCCTCCGCAGCTTCCTGCTACAGGTCAGACGCAAGACGGCTCCTTTCGCTTCAGGCGAAGAAGGCATCGGTGATCGCGACGATTTTCGCAGGCGTGCTCCCGTGGCGGGGGAATCGCCTGCGTGAGCAAAACGGCCGGGATTGTCCCGTGCCGGCTCTGTATGAGCAAACAAGCTGGTCCGGTTTTTCCCGGGCTTTGGTTCAAAAGGTTCTGCTGGTGACGATGGCTTCAAGCGCAATCATGGAAAGGTCCGCAACAAACCGCGCCACTACGGCTGCGGGCGGCACCGCCATGGCGCTCAGGCAGCGGCCGGCGGACGTTCAATTGTCCGGCACCCATGTTCCAGGTCCACGGCAGCGGGCATTGTCCTGCAAGCTGCGGCCGACGGCTGCCGGGAGGAAACGAAATAATGCCCAACAAAATGCTGATAGACGCCTCCCACCCGGAGGAAACACGCGTTGTCGTCGTTCGCGGTAACCGTATTGAAGAATTCGACTTTGAATCCCAGGACAAGAAGCAGCTCAAAGGAAACATCTATCTCGCCCGCGTAACGCGCGTCGAACCTTCCCTCCAGGCAGCCTTTGTCGAATATGGCGGCAACCGTCACGGTTTCCTCGCCTTCAGTGAAATACACCCCGACTACTACCAGATTCCGGTCGCCGACCGTCAGGCGCTGCTGCGTGCGGAAGCACAGGAAGCTCAGGACGAAGAGGACGAGGAAGCCGCCGAAGGCGAGGACCGCCAGAGCCGCGACCGTGGCAAGCGCGGACGCCGGCGCGGCGGCAAGAGCCGCGACCGCGGCGAGCACAGGCGCGAGGCAGGCGCCTCCGACGGTGAGAATAGCGAGAACGGCGAAGATGCCGTCGCAGAAAACCTGGATTCCGCTGCCGACAACACCATGTCCGACATTGCCGGACAGAGCGAGGATGCTGCCGGACAGAGCGATGAAGTCGCCGATCGCGGTGAGACCGAGCCGTCCGAAGGCGGTTCCAGTTCCATCGCTGCCAGCGTCGATGCCGACGTAATCTCGGAAGCCGTCCCGCAAGTCGAGCTAAGCGGGCCCGAGAAAGGCGGGGCCGAGACAAGCGGCGAAGCAACCTCCGAAGACAATGATCGCGGCATGCTGGAAGAGGTGCAATCCTCGCATCCGGACGATCACGAGGTCGAATCGGTCGGTGCCGAGGACGCGCTTGAAGAAGTGCGCAACCGCCGCAAGCCGGTGCGCCGCCAGTACAAGATCCAGGAAGTGATCAAGCGCCGGCAGATCTTGCTGGTGCAGGTCGTCAAGGAAGAGCGCGGAAACAAGGGTGCAGCGCTGACCACCTATCTGTCGCTGGCCGGCCGCTATTCGGTGCTGATGCCGAACACGGCGCGCGGCGGCGGTATTTCGCGCAAGATCACCAATGCGCAGGACCGCAAGCGGCTGAAGGAAGTGGTCGCCGATCTCGAAGTGCCGCAGGGCATGGGTGTCATCCTGCGTACGGCCGGTGAAAGCCGCACAAAGGCAGAGATCAAGCGCGACTACGAGTATTTGATGCGGCTTTGGGAAAACGTCCGCAATCTGACGCTGCAATCCACGGCCCCTGCCCTGGTTTACGAGGAAGGCAGCCTGATCAAGCGCTCGGTGCGCGACCTTTACAACAAGGATATCGACGAGATCCTGGTTTCCGGCGAAGAAGGCTACCGCGAGGCCAAGGATTTCATGCGCATGCTGATGCCGAGCCACGCCAAGGTGGTTCAGCCGTTCCGCGACACGACGCCGATCTTTGTGCGCAACGGCATCGAAGCGCAGCTCGACCGCATGCTGCAGCCGCAGGTGACGCTGAAGAGCGGCGGCTACATCATCATCAACCAGACGGAAGCGCTGGTCGCGATCGACGTCAATTCGGGCCGTTCCACCAAGGAGCACTCGATAGAGGACACCGCACTTCACACCAATCTGGAAGCCGCCGAGGAAGTCGCCCGGCAATTGAGGCTGCGCGATCTCGCCGGCCTCATCGTCATCGACTTCATCGACATGGAGGAGAACCGCAACAACCGCTCCGTCGAGAAGCGGCTGAAGGATCACCTCAAGAACGATCGTGCCCGCATCCAGGTCGGCCGCATCTCGCATTTCGGCCTGATGGAGATGTCGCGCCAGCGCATCCGTGCCAGCGTGCTGGAATCGACGATGAAGCCTTGCCCGCATTGCGGCGGCACCGGCCATGTGCGCTCCGATTCGTCGGTCGCGCTGATGGTGGTGCGGGCAATCGAGGAATTCCTGCTCAAGGATTCGCGCAGCCACATTACGGTGCGGACGCCGGCAGCGACCGCGCTCTATGTGCTCAATCACAAGCGCGGCACGCTGGTGGAATTCGAGCACCGCTTCGGCGTGACCATCACCATCGAAGCCGACGATGCGGTCGGTGCACAACACTATGCCATCTTCCGCGGTGCGCTGGCCGAAAAGCCTGAAGGCTTTGTCGAGGCCCGCACGTTCCCGGCCTATGTCGAGCCGGAAGAACCCGAGGACGAGATCGTCATCGAGGAGGAAGACGAGGCACCGGTGCAGGCCGAGCAGCCACATCCTGTCCAGCAGCCGCAGCAGCCAAGGTCCGGCGAGGACGGCGAAGGCCGCGATCGCAAGCGCCGCAAGCGCCGCAGACGGCGCGGCGGCAAGGATCGTGAACACGGGGAACGCGAACATGGCGATCGCGAACACGCGGACCGCGAGCATGGCGCTGCCGTTGAAGGTGCCTCCGTTTCGGCGCCGACGGACGACGCCTTCGTAGCCGCGGCCGACCAAGCCGCCGAAGCGGAACGTGAAGCGCCGGCCGGTGTTGCCGAAACGGCGGAAGCGGCGGACGACGGTCACGGCAAGAAGCGCCGGCGCGGCAAGCGCGGCGGCAAGCGCAATCGCCGTGAGGACGGCGAGGACGGCGTCGAAGCCAGCACCGGCGAGCCAGCCGCCATGACGGAAGGTGCCGTGTCGGAAGCAGAGCCCGTGACCGGCGACCCGGAAGGTGCGCCGCCGGCCGAAGAGCTTGCGGTGCTTGCTCCGGCGAACGACGACATGCCGAGCGCCGAAAAGCCGAAGAAGCCGCGCCGCGCCGCCAAGCCGAAGAAGGTTGCGGCGGAAGCAGTTGCCGAGATTGCGGGCGCCGAGACATCGGCTGCCGAGGCCGCCTCCGTGGCTTCCGGCGAGACCGCCGCGCCGGTTCCGCAGGAGACCGAAGTGGCGGCTGCCGAGGAAACGCCGAAGGTCCGGCCGTCGCGGCGCAAGCCCGCACCGGTGGATGCTCCGGTCGTGCCGGTCGTCTCCTCGATCGTTCCCGAAGAGGCAAAGACCGAGGAAGCAAAGGCCGAGGACAAGCCAAAGCGTGCCGGCTGGTGGCAACGGAAGGGCTTTTTCTAAGCCTTTCCGTGCATTAGCCAGACTTTCTGATTAAAAAAATCCCGCGTTGCCGATCGGCTGCGCGGGATTTTTTGTCCGAATTCCAGGCGACAGGCGCTATGGCGCGAAGATCGACCAGTTCATCGTCTTCGCCAGTTTTTCCAGCGCGATCGAGCCCAGCCTGGAATTGCCGTTGGCGTTGAGGCCGGGCGACCACACGGCAAGCGAGGCAACACCCGGCACGATCCCCAATATGCCGCCGCCAACGCCGCTCTTGCCGGGAATGCCGACGCGGAAAGCGAAGTCGCCGGAGCCGTCATAGTGGCCGCAGGTCAGCATCATCGCACCGATGCGGCGGGCGCGCTCGGCCGACACGACGGAATGCCCGGTCGCCGGGTTCTTGCCGCCATTGGCGAGGAAGCGGCCGGCCAGCGCCAGTTGCCGGCAGCTCATGGCGATAGCGCAATGGTGGAAATAGACGCCCAGCGCCAGTTCCGGCGCATGGTGGAGATTGCCGAACGATTTCATGTAATTGGCAAGCGCGAAATTGCGAAAGCCGGTGGCGCGTTCGGACGCGGCGACCTCGCGGTCGATGATGATCGTGTCGTCATCGGCCAGGAACTGGATGAAGCGCAGGATCTCGCCGATCGCCTCGCGCGGCTGATGGCCGGCAAGCAGGATATCTGAGACCACGATGGCGCCGGCATTGATGAATGGATTGCGCGGAATGCCGTTCTCGTGCTCGAGCTGGACGATCGAGTTGAACGGATTGCCCGAAGGTTCGCGCCCGACCCGCTGCCACAGCGCGTCGCCGACATTGCCGAGCGCCAGCGTCAGCGTGAACACCTTTGAGATGCTCTGGATCGAAAACGCCTCGTCGGCATCGCCCGCGGTCAGCACGCGGCCGTCATTGGTCACCGCGGCAATGCCGAATTTTTTCGGATCGATCTTGCCGAGCTGGGGAATATAGCTGGCGACGTCGCCGCGATCGGTACGCTCCGCCATTTCGGCAGCGACCTCGCGCAATGCATGTTCGAGTTGCGGCGCCTGTTCAAGCTCCGGCATCGTCGCCCCCGCTACTTCAGCCAGCGTTCGATACGCGCCATCGCCTCGACCATGTCGTCGTGGCTGCCGGCGTAGGAAAAGCGCATCGTGCGATGGCCTTGCAGCGGATCGAAATCGCGGCCCGGCGTCGCCGCCACATGCGCCTCGGCCAGCATCCGGCGCGCAAACGCCATGCTGTCATTGGTGTGCCTGGTGACGTCGCAGAAGGCGTAGAACGCGCCGTCCATGGGCGCGGCCAAAGCAAAGCCGAGCTCCGGCAGGCGCTGCATCAGGAGCTCGCGGTTCCAGGCATAGCGCGCCTTCACCGCTTCCAGTTCTGGCGTCGCCTTGAATGCCTCGATCGCGGCAATCTGGGACAGCTCGGGCGGCGAGATGTAGAGGCTCTGGGCGATGCGCTCGACCGGCCGCACCAGTTCCTGCGGGAGCACCATCCAGCCGATGCGCCAGCCGGTCATGCAATAATATTTCGAGAAGGAATTGATCACCGTCACATCCGCGCCGAAAGAAAGCGCGGTCGTGTCGGGTGCCGCATAGGCCAGCCGGTGATAGATTTCGTCTGAGATCACCGCGATGCCGAGCTCTTGCGCCGTCTTGACCAGCGCCTCGAGATCGCCGGCGGGAATGACCGCGCCGGTCGGGTTGGCCGGGCTGGCGAACAGCACGCCCTTCAACGGTTTTTCGCGATGCGCGGCTTGCAGGTGCTCGGCATGGAGATAGGCAGCGCCGTCGAGCTCGATCTCGGCGATGTCGATGCCAAGCGCGGCCATGATGTTGCGATAGGCAGGATAGCCGGGCGCAGCGATGGCGACGCGGTCGCCCGGATCGAACATTGCCAGGAAAGCGAGGTTGAAGGCAGCCGACGATCCGGTGGTGACAGCTATCCGCTCGGGCGAAACGTCAAGCCCGTAATGCTCGCCATAATGCGCCGCGATCGCCTTGCGCAGACCGGCGAGGCCCAGCGCGTCGGTATAGCCGATGCGGCCAGCTTTCAAGGCGTTGGCCGCCGCTTCACGAACCCCGGCCGGCGCCGGATCGGAAGGCTGGCCGACGGCCATGGAAACGACCGGCAGGCCCTTGGCTTTCAGCCGATTCGCCTCGGCCAGGATGTCCATGGCGTGGAACGGTTCGACCGCGCCGCGGCGCGAAAGCGAAACAACCATTTTTCAATCCACCACACTTGTCCGCACGTGCCGGCCATGCTGGCCGCGCCGCACAAATGCCCGATTGGTGTGGGGATCACAAGTTCGGTAAGTTTAGGCTGCCGACTTTTCATCCTTCGCCCACTCGTCTACCAGTGGACCTGCCATGTTGAGCCGACCCAGATCGACGATCGCCAGGACAGCGCGCGCCATCGCGACGCTTTCGCTTGCCGCGGTGGTCGCCATGGCCGGCTCGGTCAACGCGTTTGCGCAGAATGTGCCGGTGGTGCGCGATGCCGAGATCGAGGCGCTGGTACGCGATTACGCGCGGCCGATCTTCAAGGCGGCGGGCTTGTCGGGCGACGCCATCAACATCGTGCTGGTCAACGACCAGAGCTTCAACGCCTTCGTTGCCGGCCGTCGCCTGTTCATCAACACCGGCGCGCTGATGACGGCCGAAACGCCCAACGAGATCATCGGCGTCATCGCCCACGAGGCCGGCCATATCGCCGGCGGACACCAGCAAAAGTTGCGCGAACAGCTCGAGCGCGCCAAGACGATGGCGATCCTGGCGACGCTGCTTGGCGCCGGCGCCATGGTGGCCGGCGCCACCAGCAACAGCCGCGGCCTCGCCGGGGCCGGCATGGGCGTTGTGGCCGGCGGCGGCGAGATGGCGCAACGCAGCATCCTCGCCTATCAGCGCACTGAGGAGATGACTGCCGACCGCTCGGCGATCACCTATCTCAATGCAACGGGCCAGTCCGGCATGGGCATGTTGAAGACGTTTGGCCGCTTCCAGAACGCATTGTCGCTCTCGGGCGCGCAAGTCGATCCCTACAGGATCAGCCATCCGATGCCGCAGGAGCGTATCGCCAATCTCGAAGTGCTGGTGAAGCAGAGCCCTTACGTCGACAAGGTCGACCCGCCGGCACTGCAGCAGCGCCACGATATGATGCGCATCAAGATCGCCGCCTATATGCAGGGCCAGGCCGCGGCGTCGCGATTGATGCGCAAGAATCCCGGCAGTCTCGCCTCGCGCTATGGCGACGCGCAGATGACCTATCTTTTCGGCAATCTGGCCTCGGCGCTCACCAAAACCAACGCGTTGATCAAGGAACAGCCGAAAAATCCCTATTTCCAGGAATTGCGCGGCGACATCCTGATGAAGGCGAACAGGCCGAAGGATGCTGCTGACGCCTATGCCAAGTCGGTCAGCCTCGATCCGGCGCGATCCGGGCTGCTGCCGGTCTCTTACGGCCAAGCGCTGATGGCCATCGGCACGCAGGATTCACTGAAGAAGGCGGTGACGCAGATCAACACCGGCCTCGGACGGGATCGCGAAAACGCCGACGGATACCGCTATCTGGCACAGGCCTACGGGGAACTCGGCAACATCCCGGCCGCCGAGCTTGCAACCGCCGAAGGGCATTTCTATTCCGGCGACTACAAGAATGCGAAAATCTTCGCCATGCGGGCGCAGCAGACCATGAAGCGGGGCGAGCCGGGCTGGCTTCGCGCGCAGGACATTATAAACTACGCACCATCAGGTAAGAAGAAGTGAACCTTTCGGAAGCACGCTGCGACACAGCCAAACCGAGCGGACCCGAACACAGGCAAGAGGATCGAGGATCATGACCAAGGCAATTCTGCTGGGCACTACCGGAGTGGCAGCGGCCCTCGCCATGCTGGCGTTCGGCTTCGTCGCCGGAAATCCGCAGACCGCGAAGGCCGGCACGGCGCAGCTTGTCCAGATGGCATCCTCGGAAACCAAGCTCGACCGAACCGAAGTCGAAGGCATCGTCCGCGACTATCTCCTGAAGAACCCGGAAGTGCTTCTGGAGGCCCAGCAGGCACTCGAGGCCAAGCAGAAGGAAGAACAGCGCGTCGCTAGTCTCGGCGTCATCAAAGACGCCAAGGACCAGATCTTCAATTCCTCCTTCGACGGTGTTGTCGGCAATCCGAACGGCAAAATCACCATTGTCGAGTTCTATGATTACAATTGCGGCTACTGCAAACGTGCCATCGACGACATGCGCGCGCTGACCAAGGCCGATCCGGACCTGCGTTTCGTGCTCAAGGAGTTCCCGATCCTCGGCCCGGATTCGCAGAAGGCGAGCGTCGTCTCGATGGCTTTCCATTTGATGAAGCCGGAGAAATACGGCGAATTCCACAATGCGCTGCTCGGCGGCCAGGGGCGCGCCACCGAGGCGGCGGCAATCAAGGTGGCGCTGTCGCTCGGCGCCGACGAGGCGGCGCTGCGCGAAAAGATGAAGGATCCGAGCATCACCGAGGCCTTCTCCAAGACCTATGACCTCGCCACCAAGCTCGCCATCACCGGAACGCCGTCCTATGTCGTCGGCAACGAGGTGGTGTTCGGCGCGCTTGGCCAGGAAGTACTGGCCGAAAAGATCGAGGCGGCGAAGGCGGCGCTCTGATCAGCTTTCGGGTTTCGATTAGGCTGCGGGTTTCCGGCACGGGCCGTTTTCCGGCTGTTGTGGACGGCGAAAGAACGCACTTGCGCTCTTTTCGCCAGCGTCTATGCCCATTATAGAGGGTCCGGCGCGCCGGCTGAGCCGCGCCGGGAAAGGTCGGCATTTTTTGAAAACGGTTTTCGTCCTGAACGGCCCCAATCTCAACGCGCTCGGCAAGCGCGAGCCGGGCATCTATGGCGGTAAGACGCTTGCCGCGATCGCCGACGACTGCAAGCAGGCAGGTGCTGCACTGGGGCTGGAGATCGATTTCCGCCAGTCGAACCATGAGGGCGACCTCGTCGACTGGATCCAGGAGGCCGCCGACAAGGCCGCCGCAATCGTCATCAATCCGGGCGCCTACGGCCATACCTCGATCGCCATTCACGATGCCATCCGCGCTGTCGCGCCGCTGCCGGTCGCTGAGGTGCATCTCTCCAACATCCACGCGCGGGAACCATTCCGCCACGTTTCCATGGTCGCGCCGGTCGCCGTCGGCATGATCTGCGGGTTCGGGCCGCTCGGCTACACGCTGGCGCTGCAGGCGCTGGCTGCACGCCTATGACCGGCCAACAAACAGAAGGCTCGAAAATGTCGATAAAGAAGAACGGTGTTGACCAGCAGCTGATCCGCGATCTGGCGGGCATACTGAACGACACCAACCTGACCGAGATCGAGGTCGAGCTGGGCGATCTGAAGGTGCGCGTCTCGCGGCAGGCGCCGGCCGTCCATGCGGTCGCCGCAGCTCCGCCGGCAGCCGCGCAGCCTGCGGCAGCGACCGCGCCGGCGACGCCCGACGTGTCGAAGAACGCCGTCGCCTCGCCAATGGTCGGCACCGCCTATCTGGCACCGTCGCCCGACGCCAGGCCGTTCATCGAAATCGGCCAGAAGGTCAAGGAAGGCCAGACGCTGCTGATCATCGAAGCAATGAAGACGATGAACCAGATCCCCTCGCCGCGCGCCGGCACGGTGACGGCGATCCTGTTTGAAGATGCACAGCCGGTCGAATATGGCATGCCGCTCGTCGTGATCGAGTAGAGCCGGGAACAGGCGAAAGATGTTCCAGAAAATCCTCATCGCCAATCGCGGCGAAATCGCCCTCAGGGTGCTGCGCGCCTGCAAGGAGCTTGGCATCCAGACGGTGGTGGTGCATTCGACCGCCGACGCCGACGCCATGCATGTGCGTCTCGCCGACGAGAGCGTCTGCATCGGCCCGCCGCCGTCGCGCGACAGCTATCTCAACATCCACCAGATCGTCGCCGCCTGCGAGATCACCGGCGCCGACGCGGTGCATCCTGGCTACGGTTTTCTGTCGGAGAACGCCAAGTTCGCCGACATCCTCGCCGCGCACAACATCACCTTCATCGGCCCGACCGGCGACCATATCCGCATCATGGGCGACAAGATCGAGGCCAAGCGTACCGCAAAACGCCTCGGCATTCCCGTGGTGCCCGGCTCCGACGGCGCGGTCACCGAGGACAAGGAAGCCAAGCGCATTGCCGCCGCGATCGGCTACCCCGTCATCATCAAGGCGTCGGCGGGCGGCGGCGGGCGCGGCATGAAAGTGGCGCGTAGCGAGGCCGACCTTGAGGTGGCGCTGCAGACGGCACGCTCGGAGGCGGGTGCGGCCTTCGGCGACGACGCAGTCTATATCGAGAAATATCTGCAGAAGCCGCGCCATATCGAAGTGCAGGTGTTCGGCGACGGCGCCGGGCGCGGCGTGCATTTCGGCGAGCGCGACTGCTCGCTGCAGCGCCGCCACCAGAAAGTCTGGGAAGAAGCGCCCTCGCCGGCTCTCAATGCCGAGGAGCGCGCGCATATTGGCGGCGTCTGCGCCAGGGCGATCGCCGATCTCGGCTATTCCGGCGCCGGCACGATCGAATTCCTCTATGAGGACGGCCAGTTCTATTTCATCGAGATGAACACGCGCCTGCAGGTCGAACATCCGGTCACCGAGGCGATCACCGGCATCGATCTCGTGCACGAGCAGATCCGCGTCGCCTCGGGCGGCGGGCTTTCGGTGCGCCAGGAAGATATCCGCTTCCATGGCCATGCCATCGAATGCCGTATCAACGCCGAGGATCCGCGCACCTTCACCCCCTCGCCGGGCACCATCACCCACTTCCACACGCCGGGCGGCCTCGGCATCCGTGTCGATTCCGGTGTCTATTCGGGCTACAAGATCCCGCCCTACTACGACAGCCTGATCGGCAAGCTGATCGTGCACGGCCGCAACCGCGTCGAATGCATGATGCGGCTGCGGCGCGCGCTCGACGAATTCGTCGTCGACGGCATCAAGACGACGCTACCGCTGTTTCGAGACCTCGTCGGCAACGCCGACATCGCCAATGGCGACTACGATATCCACTGGCTGGAAAAATACCTGGCCGAAGGCGAGTGATACAGGGGCGAAGCGATGACCCGTCCCTACGCACCCGGTTATCGCATCCCGACGGACCTTTTGCTCAAAGCCTATGCCTCCGGCGTCTTCCCGATGGCCGAGAGCGCCAATGACCCCGAAGTGTTCTGGGTGCGGCCGGAGACGCGCGGCATCATTCCGCTCGACGGGTTCCACATACCGAAAAGCCTGAGAAAGACGATCCGCAAGAACCTGTTCGAGTTCCGCATCGATTTCGACTTCGAGGCGACGATCGAGGCCTGTGCCGAGAGGCGCGAGGAACGTCGGTCGACCTGGATCAACGCGCCGATCCGCGAAGCCTATATCGAGCTGCATCGGATGGGCCATTGCCATTCGGTCGAGGCCTGGCACAACGACCGGTTGGTCGGGGGGCTCTACGGCGTATCGCTCGGCCGCGTGTTTTTCGGCGAGAGCATGTTCGCCAGGGAGACCGACGCGTCAAAGGCCTGCCTGGTTCACCTCGTCGACCGCCTGAAGGCGCGCGGCTTTGCACTGCTCGATACGCAGTTCACCACCGAGCATCTCAAACGCTTCGGCGCAATCGACGTGCCGCGCGGCAAGTACGAGAAGATGTTGGCCGAGGCGCTGAAGGGCGAGGCCGTGTTTTTTCCATAAACTGGAATGGTTCATCGTTTCGAAGAAACGCAATCCCGGACGGAAACCGTTCACACTTTTCCTGAAATTGCTCTAGCGGCCGGTCAGCGTTTTGCTGCCGTCACAGCGGCGTCTGTGCGTGGAACATCATCTTCCAGCCATTGACGCGGTGGACATAGCCGGTGCTGACCAGCGCCGCATAGGCTTCGCCATCTTGCCGGGTCGCACGCGCCTCGTAGGTCAGCATGACGATGTCGCTGCCCGGCTCGATGATGCCCTTGAGGTCGATGTCGAGATCGCGCCAGCGGTTCGGGTCCGTGGCAGTTGCGGCCAGATCGGCATTGCTCATCACCCGCGCCATCTGCGGGAAGGCCACCAGGCATTCGCTATCGGCATTGGCCTTGAAATAGTCGGCGCCGCCGCTCCAGAATCCCCTTTCGATGTCGAGAAGTTCGTTCTTGTTGGCCGTCATCATGGCAACCTCCTCCGTAGAGTGGCACCAACGCTCGGGCAACACGGCGGTTCCGCAAGACGCGGTATCCGCCGCACGCTGACAGATTCTAGTTGGTTTTGGGGGCGGCGGGTGCCGGCACGTCGGACTTCTGCTTGCAGCCCTTCAGCCAGATATCATAGACGGCATGCTCGACGGCGTTGATCCCGGGGCTTTCAGCAAACATCCAGCCGGTGAAGATACGGCGTATTTTCCGGTCGAGCGTGATCTCGTCGACCTCGACGAACGAATCCGTCTTCGGCTCTTCGTTTTCGGGCCGTGAATAGCAGATGCGCGGCGTCACCTGCAAAGCGCCGAACTGCACCGTCTCGTCGATATAGACATCGAAGGTGATGATACGGCCGGTGATCTTGTCGATGCCGGCGAATTCAGCGACGGGATTGGTGATGCGCTCGGATAGTGCGGGTGCTGCAGGCGCCACCGACGCGTCCGGCGCAGGCGGCGCCAACTCCTGCGCAGCAGCAAGCGCCACCATAGAAGCGAGAACGACCGCGGTTAATCCGCCCGTCAAAAATCGGCTGAACATGCTCATGCAAGGTCCGGTGGTTTGCGCCCGGGTGATTCTCTTAACGCCAAGGCTAGTTGCTGCTGTCGGATCAGCAAACAGCTAAACAGCAATTGTGGCGACAAAGGACCGCCCCGTGGGGACCGCGCCAGTGGAGACCGCGCGTGTCGCAGCGATCGATCACGAACCAGGCGTCCAGGCGTCGTAGTCGCCCGTCACCTGCGGACGATGCTGGTTGGTTAGCACCGAGCCCTTCGGCCGATAGGCCGCGGGGCTGCCGGTGAGGTTCGGCACATGCGGCTTTTGCCAGTCGCGTGGCTTGTAGTCTTCGCTTGGCGGCGCAACGTCGACACGGTGATGGATCCAGCCATGCCAGCCGGGCGGAATCGCCGAGGCTTCCGAATAGTCGCGGTAGATGACCCAGCGGCGGGTGCGGCCTTCCGAATCGACGCCGCCCTCATAGTAGACGTTGCCGACCTCGTCCTGCCCGACCTTCTTGCCGTGCCGCCAGGTGTGGAAGCGCGTTCCCAATGTCTGGCTGTTCCACCAGGTGAAAAACTGCAGAAGGAAAGTTTTCATCCAAATCCTCGTGGCAAGTCCTTGAAGCAAGTCCTCGCGGCGGCTGCGGCGCCTGTTCCTGCTTATGGCGTCACGGCATTGCGAAGGCAAGCGTCTTGCCGCAACCGGCGAGCAAATGGCTGGCGGGAAAGCGAAACGATCATGCGATTTTCGCGTCCGCCCGAAGCAGATGAAATGGGTTGTTGGCAACCTTACGCAGCGTTATTCTAAGAGTTGAAGCTTCGTTGCCTCAAGGACGGCAAATGAGAGGGGCTCATGTCATCGCTGGCGGGCACGGCCGGTCGCGCATTGCCGCAGGTCGTTGAGGCGATCTACGATTCGATTGCCGACGTCGACCGCTGGCAGGCGACACTCGAGGCCATCTGCAACCTGGCGGAAGGCCAGCTTGCCATGCTCGCCGTCATCGACACGATCAGCAGCTCCGCGCGGTTTTCGGTGTCCTGCGGCGATCCCGCAGTTCTTGAGCCGTTGAAGCATGACTATGGCTCGCAAGTGCCGTTCTATGCGGCGGTTCCCAAGATGGAGATCGACGTGCCGTTCACCGTCGATTCGATCTACGCCCTGCAAGGCCCGGATACGCGACAGAGATGGCTCGAAAGCCGCATCGTGCGCGAATGGGTACAACCCAACCGGCTGGACGATTTCTTCTGGGTGGCGTTGATGAAGCGGCCGACCCGGATCGGCACGTTGATGGTGGTCACCGACAAGGACAGGCGCCAGATTTCCCGCGAGGATCTCGATCTTGTCGGCCTGCTGGCCCCGCATGTGCGGCGCGCGGTGACCATCGGCGACCTGTTCGAGGCCGAGCGGCGCAAGGCCGAAATCTTTCGCTCCATCATCGAAAGCCTCGACCATCCGGTGCTGATCGTCGCCGAAGACATGACCATCATCTTCGCCAATCCGTCAGCCGAAGCGTTGCTCGCCGAAAACATTTCGGTCGCTTGCGTGCGCGGCCAGCTTTCCTTCACCTACGCCAATGCCAATGCCGCGATCGGCCGCGCCGTCCAGCTCGGCACGCGCGACGAATTCGCGCTCGGACCTTGCGGCATCAATATTCCCCTGGCCAAGACGGCCGTTCCGGCGGTGGCCCATGTGATGCCGCTGGCGCGGCGTGAAATCTCGGCGCGCATCGCGCAGCGCGCCGCCGCAGCGATCTTCATCGCGGCGGCCGGTTCGGCACCAATCCCGGCGCTTGACGCCATTGCGGCGCTGTTCGGACTGACCGCGGCAGAAAGGCGCGTCGCCGGTCACGTTGCCGCCGGCCTAACGCGAAAGGAAATCGCCGCCGCCGGCGGCGTCTCCGACGGCACCGTCAAGTCGCAGTTGGCGACGATCTTCGACAAGACAGGTACCGGCGATCAACGCGAGCTCGAACTTTTGATGCGCGAATTGTCGCCGCCCTTGCGCTCCAGTTGATTTTGCGCGGGGTTTCCCGGACCGGCAGCGGTCCAAAAGACTCGGCCGGCAAGTTTTTTCCAAGCCCTTGAGACCATCGTCCGCAAAATCTGCGAAACGAAACCGGCATCGTTGCAATTCGGCCAAAATCATGGTGCGGTCGTTCGCGGTCCAGAAACGCGGCACTACGCTCGGCTGGAATGAAAATGGTTTCTGGCGCGGATCTCAATCTTTGACACCGACATCTACCGAGCGGCTGCTCCCCTACCTCTTTCTGCTTGGGCTGATCGCAATCGCGGTCGCTTTCCGGCCACTGCTGCCCGTCGACGAAACGCGATATCTAAGCGTCACCTGGGAAATGTATCTGAGCGGACAGATCTTCGTCCCGACGATGAATTTCGCGCCCTATCTGCAAAAGCCGCCACTGCTGTTTTGGCTTATCGACCTTGTCTGGACCGTTTTCGGCGCCAGCCGGCCGGCGGCGATGCTGGTCATCTTCGCCGCCTCCTCGCTCGTCATCTGGCTGACGACGGCGTTGGCAAAGACCCTATTTCCGGGCCGCGACGACATCGCCCGGCGCATCCCCTGGCTGGTCGCCGGAAGCAGCGTGTTCGTCATCTATTCGACGCTGATCCTGTTCGACTTGTTGCTGACGGTCTTCGTGCTCGCCGCGCTGTTGTCGCTGATTGCCTTTGGCCGCAGCGGCAACCGCTGGCAGGCCGTTCTGGCCGGGCTGTTCATCGGCATGGGCGTGCTGACGAAAGGCCCGGTGATGCTGATCCATATCGGCGCGCCCATCCTGTTCTACCCGTTCTGGCGCGACCGGCGGGCGGGACTGACGACACCGAACTTCCTCGCTGGAGTGGGCCTGGCAGTGCTCGCCGCGCTGATTCCGGTGGCGATCTGGCTGGTGCCGGCGACCATCCTGACAAAAGGCAATTTCGTCTATGATCTCGTCTGGAACCAGTCGGCGGGGCGTGTCACCGGCAATTTGCGCAATTCGCACGGCCGGCCATTCTATTTCTATCTGCTGCTGCTGCCCGTCATGTTCATACCGTGGATCTTCATACCCGAGGTCTGGCGGTTGAAGCTGCGCACGCGGATACGCAGCCTGATCGAGACGAAGTCGCCGGACCTGCGCGCCTTGCGCCTGCTATCGTTCTCGTTCGTTGCCGTGTTTCTGGTGTTCAGCGCGATATCCGGCAAACAGCCCCACTACGTCGTGCCGATGTTGCCGTTCGTGGTCATCCTGTTCGGCTATTTCATGGCGGAGATCCCGCTCGCCAGGCTGAAGAGCTCGGCCATTGTCATGCTTGTCATTTTCGGCATCGGCCACGCGGTGGCATCGGCAACCGCGTTCAAACGCTATGACCTGACGCCGCTCGCTAACTTCATCGACGAGCGAAAGGATGCGGACTGGGCCGTGGCTTTCGACTATCAAGGCGAAGTCGGCTTCCTGGCCCGGCTGCAAAAGCCATTCGAAACCACCGACAAACCGGAAGAATGGCTTGGCTCGCATCCCAGCGGCTATGTCATCGACAAGGTTTCCAAGGATCCGGGCACTGCAGGGCAAATCGCGTTCCGGCTCCGCGTCGAACGCGGTTATCTCGTCGTGCTGAAGGGACAGCATTGACGATCGTCACCGGTACGCGAGTTCGTCCCCCGCACGGGAGATGAAGGCGTTGCTGCTTCGTGGTTCCATCGCTCGATAGAACCGGGAGGTATTCATGCGCAAGCTTATCTCGACGACGCTTTTCGTCTTATCGCTCGCTGTGGCCGGCCTTGCCGCCGATCCGGCATGGAGCTTCAAATGTCAGTCCGGAACGATCGGGCAAGGCAGTTGCTCCTGCTCAGGGACCGCCGACTGCACCGACATGCGGCATTCCAAAATGTGCAAGGGCGACCTGAACTGCGGTTCGGGCAAATGCTCCTGCACGGCCGCATTGGTAGTCGACCCCGGTCCGAAAACCCCCAAGCCCAAGGTCGTCGCGCCGAAGGCGACAACCAAAGGCGTCGTGAAGCAATAGCCATCCAATCGGAAAGGACGGCGGCTTGACGCGCTAGGCCCGCCCGATGTTTCGCGGTTCATCCCCCGTGCGGGCGATGAACCGCCATCGAAGAAATGCTGCTGTCTAGCCGGAGGGTGGTTTCCAGCGACAGAGCGAGGATACCATGTTGAAAACCTGCACGATGCTGTTCTTCTGCCTGATGGCGGCCACCGCGGCCGCCCAGCCGCCGCCTTCGGGGCCGCCGGTTCCCAGTGCGGCACTTGCCCTATGCAACCCCGTACAATCGAACAGGCCCTGCAAAGCCGAACTCGGCGTGTTCCTGATCACCAACACCGTCCGCAACCTGGCGCAAGCCAAGGTCGACGCCACCAACGCACAGCTCGCCGCCCAGGGACGATCGTCACGCGCATCGATCGAATCGCTGAAGCAATGGCGGCCGTCGCGCTTTGCGACGCAGATGCTGAACCAGCCGAACAGCTGGTTCGTCAAGGTTCCTTACATCCTGACCATCAAAGTCTCGATCCCGGTGACCTCCGACCGCCACATCGGCATTCCCATAGACGTCAACGTCTTCTGCAGCGGCTGGCAGACCGATTCCAGCCAGGTCATCATCCGCTCGCAACCCGGCCCGGCGAGCTTCGAGGGCGGCAACATCCTCGAAGACGTTTTCAACGTCGGCAATTACATCGACGCCCAGGTACGCAGCTCGTTTTCGGCACCTCTGCCGGTGACGACGCCCGTTCCAAATTCGAAATGCTCGGCCATGGACGGCTCCGATGCCGGCACGCAGGCCACCGGCGATGATCTCATCTTCTGGACGGTGCCGCGGCGCAACCTGATAGTGACGGACGCTATAGCCAAGCCGACGGTTGAAGTGACCTTCGACAGCCTCACACGTCTGGCAGCCCGCGACTTCCACAACAATGTCGTCTACGCGGAATCCGAGGCCATAAACCTCAACGTCTACGCCAATGAGGACGGCCTTCAGAAGGCGCTGACGATGCGCGAAGGCGACATGGCTGCGCTGAACCTTCCCGCACTCAGGCTCGACGCGCGAAAATACGATTCGCTGGTCGTCATCGGCAATGTCGACCAGCCGCCGAACGATCCCAGAGACAGCGCCTTCGCAGTAGCGGCCAAGACTGCGGGATTCGGTGCCGGTTCCAAGATCATGCAGATCCCGAAGTGGTATTCGAGGCCTCCGGACCAGTTCAATCCCAAGCCTACATGGATCCGAGTTCCCGGCTATGAGCTGCACTATACGGTACGCTATCTCAACAGCGGTGGGCTGGCAGTCGATGGTGGAACCAGCACGGTCCGGCCTCCAAAAGTAGGCGTTCCGATAAAGACGCTCATCAAGCCGAAAACGCCCTGACGCGGCCGCTTGCGGATGACGGCGGCGGTTCAGACCGCTGCCGCCATCCCCCGCGCGGCCGATGCGGCAGCGCCGGCTTCATGGCCTGATCTTGCGGGAACAAACGCGCCGCTGCGCCACTAGCGAGCGACGCCATCGATAGAGACGAACGATGCTGCACCTTCCCCAAACCATGCCCGCCGTCCGGATCATTGCGGCAATCTCGCTGCTTGCCTTCCCGAACTTCCTGCCGCCGGTCACGAGCCCGGCGAACGCGCTGCCGGTCAGCCAATCCTGCCGGATCACCACCTATTACAAGACGGCGGCAAAGGCGACGGAGGTTGGCGTGCGCTCGACGTGCCAGGGCATCAAAAAATGGGGCGTCACCTCGAAATATTACGAGGTCGAAAAGATCGAAGCCGCCACGCCCCCGCACACGTCGGGTGGCGGCGGCAGCCTGCCGTGCGAGTTTCTCGCTGCCGGCTGCTCCAACCTGCCCGTGAAACGCAACTGAGCGCCAGGCGAACGAGCTAGCCGATCGCCTTCTCCAAAACCAGCGCCGGCAATCCTGACGCGCCGCCGCAATCGGCCGTGTTGCCGGCGGGCAAGAAACCTCTCGAGCGGTAAAAGGCGATGGCCGGAGCATTCGCTTCCTCGACCTCGACGCGCAGCGTCCGGGCCTCCGGAAAGCTGGCCTCGATCTCGTCCAGCAGGGCTTGGCCGATGCCTTGTCTCTGCCAGGCCGGATGCACGTAAAGCTGGTTCAGCATGACGATCCCGGGATCCGTGGTGGCGGCGGCGAAGGCCATGCCGCCGATGCTCTTGCCGTCGTCGGCGAGCAGGAACTCCGAATTCGGCCGCGTCAGCCGTGCTTTGAGCGCGGCGATCGAATGCCATTCATCGGTGATTTCAGTGACCCGCACCGCGCCGTAGATGGCGTCATAGGTGGCATGCCATGTCTCGACCAGCAATGCGCGCACCGCCGCAAGATCGCGCTCGCTGGCGGTACGGACGAACATCCTACTCGATCCCGAGCCTGGCCTTGACCAGCTCGTTGACCGCCTGCGGATTGGCCTTGCCGCCGGTCGCCTTCATCACCTGGCCGACGAACCAGCCGGCCATGGTCGGCTTGGCGCGCGCCTGCTCGACCTTGTCCGGGTTGGCCGCGACCACCTCGTCCACCGCCTTTTCAATGGCGCCGGTATCGGTGACCTGCTTCATGCCGCGGCTTTCGACCAGCTGGCGCGGATCGCCGCCCTCGTTCCAGACGATCTCGAACAGATCCTTGGCGATCTTGCCGGAGATGGTGCCTTCCTTGATCAGGTCGATGACCGCGCCAAGCTGGTCTGGCGAAACAGGAGCATTTTCAATATCCTTGCCGGCTTTGTTCAAGGCCCCCAGGAGGTCGTTGATGACCCAGTTGGCGGCGAGCTTGCCGTCGCGCCCGGCCGCCACCTTCTCGAAATAATCGGCAATCGCCTTTTCAGAAACCAGGATCGAGGCATCGTAGGTCGACAGGCCGAGCGAGGTGATCAGCCGCGCCTTCTTGGCGTCCGGAAGTTCCGGCAGGTCCTTTGCCAGCGCGTCGACATAGGCCTGGTCGAATTCCAGCGGCAGAAGGTCGGGATCGGGGAAATAGCGATAGTCGTGCGCTTCTTCCTTGGAGCGCATCGAGCGCGTCTCGCCCTTGTTGGGGTCGAACAGCCGCGTTTCCTGCTCGATCCTGCCGCCGTCCTCGAGGATTGCAATCTGGCGGCGCGCCTCATAGTCGATGGCCTGGCCGATGAAACGGATCGAGTTGACGTTCTTGATCTCGCAGCGCGTGCCGAATTCGCCGCCGGGCCGGCGCACCGAGACGTTGACGTCTGCGCGCAGCGAGCCTTCGTCCATATTGCCGTCGCACGTACCGAGATAGCGCACGATAGTGCGCAGCTTGGTGACATAGGCCTTGGCTTCATCGGCGGAGCGCATATCCGGCTTGGAGACGATCTCCATCAGCGCCACGCCGGAGCGGTTGAGATCGACATAGGACATCGTCGCATGCTGGTCGTGCATCGACTTGCCGGCGTCCTGCTCAAGGTGCAGGCGCTCGATGCCGACCTCGATGTCCTCGAACTCGCCCTGCCGGTCAGGGCCGACCGAGACGATCACCTTGCCCTCGCCGACGATCGGCTGCTTGAACTGCGAGATCTGGTAGCCCTGCGGCAGGTCGGGATAGAAATAGTTTTTCCTGTCGAAGACCGATTTGTGGTTGATCTCAGCCTTCAGGCCCAGCCCGGTACGGATCGCCTGCTTGACACATTCCTCGTTGATGACCGGCAGCATGCCGGGCATCGCCGCGTCGACCAGGCTGACATTGGCATTGGGCGCGGCGCCGAAAATGGTCGAGGCGCCGGAAAACAGCTTTGCCTGTGAGGTCACCTGCGCGTGGACCTCGAGGCCAATGATGATCTCCCAGTCGCCGGTGGCGCCGGGAACCAGGCGCTTGGCGTCGGGCGTGCGGGTATCGATGATGCTCATAAGGGCCTGCATATTGAAATTGCGGATATGCGAGAACGCATATTTTGATGTGCAACTTCGCTAGTGCAAACCGCCAAAAGAGACAAGCGCAAAGCCGCAGGCGCCGACGCGGCACAGGCCCGCACCTGCCGCGATGGACTGCTATAGCGGCTTGAAAAAATTCAATGGCCGGCAACCCGGCCGCCGTCGCCTCATGCCGTGGCGATGTAGGCCCTGATCTCCTCGGCCTCGCGCTCGACATCCTCGATGCGCCGCTTGACTACGTCGCCGATCGACACGATGCCGTCGAGCAGCCCGTTCTTTTCCACCGGCAGATGGCGGAAGCGGCCCTTGGTCATGATCTCCATGACCTCGTTGACGGTGTGGCTCTCATTGCAGATCTTCACCTTGGGCGTCATCGCCGAGCGGATGGCGAGGTCGAGCGCCGCGGCCCCCTCTTTGGCGAGGACCCGCACCACATCGCGCTCGGAAAGAATGCCGACGATCTTGTGATCGCCGTTGGTGATGACCAGCGCGCCGATCCTGTGTTCGGAAAGCATGCGGATGGCTTCGCTGAGCTTTTCGTTCGGCCCGAGCGTCACCACGTCGTGGCCTTTTGCCTCGAGAATTGCCTTAACAGTCATGGCGTCCTCCTCTGCATTTCCTTGCCGGCTCCTGCCCTGGCCGGCTTTCCCTGGGATGAACATGGTGCGCCGCGATCGGTTGCTTTTCAAGTGCGGAGGTCTCAGGTCTCCGGCTCGTCCACCTGCCGGGGTGCCTGCTCTCGCCGATCAAAAAACCGCAGGCCGAAGAAGCCGGCAAGAAAGCCGCCAATATGGGCTTCCCAGGCGATCTGGCCGTCAATGCCGGGCGCCAGGCCGAAGAGGCCGGTCGCGAGGTTGATCACCATCCACATGGCGAGAAAGGTGACGACACCGCGCGAGCGCAGCACCGCCGCCATCGGCAAAGGCTGGCCGGTGAAGGCGGCCTTGCCCGACGAGCGATCGATGCGGAAGCCGTAGCGTGCCGCCGCGCCCATCATGCCGGAAATCGCGCCGGACGCGCCGACCAGCGGCGCCTCGCCAAGCGGATGCATGGCCCAGAACAATGCCACCGCCGCCAGTCCGGTCGCGGCGAAGAACAGGCTGAAGCGCAGCGCGCCGAAGCGGTTCGCCAGCGGTGAGCCGAAGGCCGCGAGCCACACCATGTTGATGGCAAGATGGGCAAAGCCGCCATGCAGGAAGGCGTAGGTGAAAGGGCTTGAAAACGCAAAGAAATCCAGGTCGAAGCGGCCGGAATAGCGGATCGGCACAAAGGCAGCCCTGACAAGCAGTTCGAAGTCCTGGTCGTCAGTCAGCCAATAGACCCGGATCAGATGAACCGCGACGCAGATGCCGATCACCGCCAGCACCACGGGCGGCAGGTTGAACACCGGCTCGCGGCGCTGCTCCGGCTCGCGGGCGACAGGCCCGCCCTCGCCCTGCTCGATCTCCGGTGGGCTTTCTGGGTCGCTCATATGGCTTGCACTCAGTCGCTGGATTGGACTTCGCGAGCATGTAGATCACGGCCAACCGAATCACAAACGGCGAATCAGCAGGCCCGAATCAAAAAAGAAGCCGTCCAAGGTTTCCCTTGAACGGCTGGTCGAGCCCCCTTGCTCCCCCTGAACTCTTGACTGAAGTGCTGCCGATCGTCGCAAAACGACCGCTTCTGGAGTGGTTTTGGTGTGCCACAGGGCTGGCAGGCGCGCAACGTAAACCAGTTGTTAACCTTAACCGCCCCGACCCGTGAACAAGTATTAACGACGCTGGCACGCATCCTGCTCCGCAACGCATGTAGGTCTTCGGAGGGCGCCCTTCTGTTCACCGATGGGACATCAGAAGACAGAATGCGCGGAGCAGCATTAGCATGAACCAGACCGGATCGATCACGCTGTTCCATTATTGGAACCGGTTGCGTGACGGACGCCCTGCCCCGAAGCGCTCGGAAGTCGAACCCGCGGATATCAAGTCGCTGCTGGCCGACACGTTCATCCTGGAAAAGGACACGCGCGGCGAAGCGGTGTTCCGGCTGGCCGGCACCAGGCTCTGCGCGGTCTATGGTCGCGAACTCAAGGGGTTTTCATTCCCTTCGCTGTGGCGCGAGAAGGACCAGCGGCTGATCTCGAAGCTGACCGACGGCGTCTTCGACCTGAAATCGGTGATGCTCATCACCTATGAGGGTTTCAGCCGCAACGGCCGGTCCAACAGGTTCGAGCTGCTCGCGCTGCCGCTCGACGGCGGGGTCGAGAGCCCGCGCTGCCTCGGCGTGATAAGCGCCGTCGAAAAACCCTTCTGGCTGGGTGCCGACCCGGTTCTCGACGCGTTGATCGATTCGATCCGTGTCGTCGATCCCGACAAGGAGCCGATGTTCCTGAAGAACCGGCCGGCGATAGAGGTTCCCTCGCTCGCCCCGTCGGAATTCGACCCGCCCGAGACGATTTCGGCGCTCGGCCAGGCCCGCCGCATCCGTCACCTGGTCGTCTTCGACGGCGGACGCGAGGAATGATGCCCAAAGCTTAAAGCAACAGCGCCGGGCTTTCCCCTTTGTTAACCTGCTTTGTTGTAGTTTTCCGCTGAAATTCCCCGCATCCATGCGCGGAATGCCGAATGGGGTATGGCAGTGATGAGGTCAGCGGCGGTCGACCATGCGCCGTCCCAAGCTGAAAGGCGTAACTTTCAGCGCGTCCGCGTGAAAATTTACGGACGCTTCATGCTGGAAGACCGCACCGAACATCCCTGCCAGGTGGTCGACATGTCGCCCGGCAACGTTGCGCTGCGCACCGAGCGCGCCGGCCTGGCTGGCGAAAAGGTCATTGCCTATATCGATCACATCGGCCGCATCGAAGGCGTCATCACCCGCACCCTGCAGGATGGCTTTGCGATGACCGTCATCGCGTCCGACCGCAAGAGGGACAAGCTCGCCGCGCAACTGACCTGGCTTGCCAACAAGCACGAGCTCGACCTGCCGGAAGACCGCCGCCATGAACGCGTCGCACCGCGCAACCCGACGAGCGTGCTGCAGCTTGCCGACGGACGCCAGTACCAGTGCCGCATCATCGACCTGTCGCTGTCGGGCGCGGCGATCGAGATCGACATCAAGCCGGCCATCGGCGTCCAGGTGACGCTGGGCACCATGCGCGGCCAGATAGTGCGTCATTTCGAAGATGGCGTCGCCATCGAGTTCGCCGTCATCCAGCGGCCGGAAACGCTCGATACCGAATTCAGCTCACCGCGCGGCTGACGCAGAAGCCTTAGCGCCATCGGGAAGAGGCTTGCGATCCTTCGCGCCCCCTCTGTCCTACCATCCTAGCTGTTCGAACGGCGCGACGAAGCATGGGAACGCACCCGGCTAGAATCCTTAAACAATTCTATACTCAATTGCGTCAAATTTTATGTTTATTCTATGGGCGTTTTACTTAATGTCTACTTCGCGCTTTTGCGTCAAATAAATCCAGCCGTGTCATTGTCTCCTCAAACGGGGAGACTGAATAATGAACAGGATGAGGGGCAAGCTGTTGCTGGCGGCAATAGCGATGCAGCTTTTCGGCTGGGGGACTGTAAACGCGGCGGAGCCGGCCTTCATGCACACCGGCGGCCGCACCACGCAGCCGGTCGGTCACTACGAATTGTGCCAGCAGCTTCCGCAGGAATGCAATCAGAGGACGCCTGGCCGGGCACCCGTCGAGCTCACCCGCAAGCTGTGGGCGACGATCGTCAGGATCAACAATTCGGTCAACAGCAAGGTCGCGCCGCGCACCGACATGGAAATGTGGGGCAAGGAGGAAGTCTGGTCCTTTCCCAATAGCGGCTTCGGCGACTGCGAGGACTATGCGCTGGAAAAGCGCCGCGAGCTGATGAGCATCGGCGTGCCGGCCGGCGATCTGCTGATGACGGTGGTGCGCCAGCGCAATGGCGACGGCCATGCGGTGCTGACCGTGCGCACCAGCCTTGGCGAGTTCATCCTCGACAATCTCCAGCCCAAGGTGCTGTCCTGGACCAATACCGGCTACACCTACCTGAAGCGCCAGTCCGAGCGGAATTCCGGTGCCTGGGTGACCATCAACGACGGCCGCTCCGACGCGGTCGCCAGCGTCCGCTGAGGACGCGACGCAAAACCCGGTCGAGTCCCCACCCTCCCCGTCCCCAACGACCGGGTTTAAGGAGCCGGCCCCGTCCCCGGGCCGGCTCCACCATTTCCGGCGGAACACATCTCGGTACAGTTATCTCCGCTTTGTCTCCAATTGCGCCTCGTCATCCAAGCTGTCTCACGATCGTTTGTGGGATACGAGCTGCCGTTCGTCGCCGAAACGCCGTTACTTGCCCCTGACACGGAACGCGTCGACAAAGGCGGAAAACGCCGGAGAGGGATGCCGTCGGCTTGGATAGTACAGGTGGTAACCCTGGAACGTCGGGCACCATTTGGTCAGGACTTCCTGGAGAAGGCCACTCTCAATGTGTGGAAGGACGAGTTCGCGCGGCAGATAGGCCAAACCCACACCGTCAAGCGCGGCCTGGATCGCCGGCCCCATGTTGTTAAGCGTCAGTTGCCCCTCGACCCGAGCACTGAACTCGCGCGCTCCTTCCCGCAATTCCCAGGCATAGACCGATCCTGACGTCGGCAGCCGGTAGTTGATGCAGTTATGGTCGGTCAGCTCCTGCGGTGTCTCAGGCGGTGACCGGTGGGCGAAGTAACGGGGTGAGCCGACCACAGTGTAGGTCACGTCGGCTCCGATGCGCACGGCTACCATATCCCGGGCAATGGACTCGCCCAGCCGCACACCGGCGTCGAACTGGCGCTCGACGATGTTGGTGAAGGCGTTGTCGACCACCAGCTCGACATTGATATCGGGGAAGTCGCTCAGGAACTTTGGCAGCCGGGCGCGGAAGACAATGTCGACCGAATCGTCGGTGCACACCAGGCGAATGTTGCCGGACGGCCTGTCGCGAAGGACGCCGAGAGCGCTGACCTCAGCCGCAATGCCTTCGAAGTGCGGTTCGATGCCTTCCTTGAGGCGTTGACCGGCCGCCGTCGGGGCGACGTCGCGCGTGGTGCGAGACAGAAGACGAACGCCAAGCCGCGACTCCAGCGACTTGATGGTGTGGCTAAGAGCCGAAGGAGTGACGCCGAGCTTGGCGGCTGCTCGGGTGAAGCTCCGCGTCCGGGTGATCTCCAGGAACGCGCGCATTTCGGCGAACTCGTCGCGTGGCATTGATGAGCCTCATTCACAACCACATCAAAATTATACCCGCTAGTCGCATTTGGCCAACCCGACTACTTAGTTCGGCAACGGACAGGAGACTGCCTTATGACCATTGAACTCGCGCTGAACGAAGCCGCCGCTGCTGACAGCACGACGACCCCATGGTCTGCGGTGGTCTGCCTGTCGCTGCTGACCTTCCTTTTGGTCGGACTGGAGTTCCTGCCGGTGAGCCTGCTCACCCCGATCGCTCAGGATCTGGCCGCCTCCGAGGGTCAGGCCGGCCAGGCAATCGCGGTATCCGGATTCTTCGCCGTGGTTACCAGCCTCTTCGGCAACTCGCTGTTGCGAAACGTCGATCGACGGACGGTGGTTCTGCTCTATACGGCAGTGCTGGCCGCATCGAGCCTGGCGGTGGCGCTTGCTCCCAACTTCCTGGTCTTCCTGGCCGGGCGGGCGCTGGTCGGCATCGCGATCGGTGGTTTCTGGTCACTGTCGACGGCCATTCTGGCCCGCCTGGCCGCGGGACCCGACCTGCCCAAGGCCATTGCCTTGCTCCAGGGCGGCACTGCCTTCGCATTGGTGATCGCCGCGCCCGTCGGCAGCTTCCTCGGATCGCTGATCGGATGGCGGGCAACCTTTTTCGTCACTGTCCCCATCGGCCTTGCGGCGCTCGTGTGGCAGTTGGCCGTTCTCCCGAAGATGCCGCCGATGGAGGCCGCCTCGGTGTCGAGCATGTTCGGCCTGCTGCGGAATCGCAGATTCGCCATCGGCATGGGCGCGACCGGGCTCGCTTTCATCGGGCAGAACGCGCTCTCGATCTATCTGCGGCCGTTTCTGGAAAACGTGACGGGCCTCGAGGTCAACACCCTCTCAATGGCTCTGTTGGGCGTCGGCCTCGGTGGCGTGGCGGGACTGTCGGTCATCGGCCTCATACTCCGGCGGCACCTCACAGCCGTGCTGATCGGGCTGCCGAGTGCACTCGCGGTCTTCGCTCTACTGCTGATTGCCTTTGGACCGTTTGCACGCGCCACAGCCGGCCTGCTGGTTCTTTGGGGAACGTTCGCGACCCCGATCCCGGTGGCGTGGAACACCTGGATGACCACCCTTATCCCCGAAGACCTGGAGGCCGGCGGCGGACTGCAGGTCGCCCTGATCCAGTTCGCGATCGCGGGCGGCGCTATCGCAGGAGGCCTGCTGTTCGACGTGGCCGGCTGGTGGAGCGCCTTCCTTCTCGCCGCCGTCCTGCTCACGGGCTCGGCCTTGCTCGCCGCCTCGGCCGGGCCCCGCACCTGAACTCTTTCAATTCTTGTCTAGGAGAATCTCATGTCCGAAGGAATCGAAAACAAGGTCGTCGTCATCACCGGTGCCAGCAGTGGCCTCGGTGAAGCGACGGCACGCCATCTTGCCGCACGAGGCGCTTCAGTGGTCCTGGGTGCACGCCGGTCACACCGCATCGACGCGCTTGTCCAGGAACTGACCGCCGCTGGGTTCAAAGCCAAGGCCGTCACTACGGACGTCACCGACGCCGGCCAGGTCCAGAACCTGGTGAACACAGCGGCCCGGGAATTCGGCCGCATCGACGTGATGCTGAACAATGCGGGCCTCATGCCGTTGGCCCCGCTCGAACGGCTCAAGGTCGACGAATGGGACCGGATGATCGACGTCAACATCAAGGGCGTCCTTTACGGCATCGCGGCCGCGCTTCCGTACATGAAGGAGCAGCGATCGGGGCACATCATCAATGTCTCGTCCGTATACGGCCATGTGGTCGACCCGGGTGCCGCGGTCTATTGCGCCACCAAGTTCGCCGTGCGTGCGCTGTCCGAGGGTCTGCGGAAAGAGGTCAAACCCTACAATATCCGCACCACCGTGATCTCGCCGGGCGCTGTCAGCACAGAATTGCTCGAGCATATCAGCGAGCAGGATATCCAGCAGGGCACCAGGGACTTCGTGAGCAAGATCGCCGTGGGGCCAGATACGTTTGCCCGCACGGTCGCCTTCGCGATCAACGAGCCCGACGACGTCGATATCAACGAGATCTTGTTCCGTCCTACCGCCCAGCCGGTTTGACTTGGAAGGAGCTATGCTTTCGGTATCCTAAGGCCCGGCTCCACCATTCTGGGTCGGCTAGACCTTCTTCAGCCCCGCCCTGAACCGCCTGCCGTTGGCCACATAATGCGCGGCCGAGGCGCGCAGCCTGGCGATTGCGGCCTCGTCGAGCATCCTGACGACGCGCGCGGGCGAGCCGACGATCAGCGAATTGTCGGGAAATTTCTTGCCTTCGGTGACCAGCGCACCGGCGCCGACCAGCGAGTTGTTGCCGATCTTCGCGCCGTTCAGCACGATGGCGCCCATGCCGATCAGGCTGTTGTCGCCGATCGTGCAGCCATGCAGCAGGGCACGGTGGCCGATCGTGCAGCCTTGGCCGACGGTCAGCGGAAAGCCGGCATCGGTGTGCATGATTGTGTGCTCCTGCACGTTGGTGTCGGCGCCGATGACGATCGGCTCGTCGTCGCAGCGGACAACGACGCCGAACCAGAAGCCGGCATTGCGGCCGATCCTGATATTGCCGATCAGGGTGGCGTCGG
Organism: Mesorhizobium sp. WSM4830; assembly: GCF_055811495.1. NCBI lineage: Bacteria > Pseudomonadati > Pseudomonadota > Alphaproteobacteria > Hyphomicrobiales > Phyllobacteriaceae > Mesorhizobium > Mesorhizobium sp. WSM4830. Next base: position 59,998 of record NZ_JBVVQI010000032.1, read on the forward strand.
GCGCGATCCAATTGCTGTCGGCGTCCTCGAAGGCGGGCGCTTTTCCGTCAATCGCGTAGATCGGCATTGCTGTCTCCAGATCGTCTCACACCGACAAGCTGCCAGACCCTAGAAGCGAAGCCGCCCAGGACGCAATGGCGATCACCACCATGCCCAGCGCCAGCGCCCAGATGGTCGCCGTACAACCGCAGGAGATCAGCCCCAGCACCGAGATGCGACGCTCGCGCCAAGCGTCCAGCGCCTCGTTGGCGAACATCAGCGGCCCGGCGCAAGCCGTCGCGGCGAGCGAGCGCAGCATGTGCTTCGACGACACATAGGGCTGGACGAAGGCAAGCTTGCGGCCGGCGACCAGCTCCATCGCCGATCCGACCAGGCCGCAAGCCGTCAGCCCAGCCATGAAACTGAATATGATTTGTTCGACCGGACCCATCTTTACCCTCCGTTTACCATGAAATCGCACAGTCGCCTGCAAAAGCTGCGAAGCAAGAGCCGTGCCGTGCCGAGATGTGCCGCTCAGGTACACCCGACGGGACGGTAAACGAGGGTCACGATGAAGCAGGCAGCCGCCACAGAGGGCCCGCAACTCAGCGTCGTCGATTCGACGCTGATGAAGCGGGTGTTTTATGCGTTCGCGACGCTGGCGCTGCTTTCGGTGGCGATCAGCCTCGGCGGCAAATGGTTCGGCCGCTCGATCGCCATGGCCGGATACACCGACGACACCACGGTCCACGAGGTCGTCATCGGCAACAACATCATCGCCGTGCCGGCCAATGTCATCCGCTTTGCCCAGGCCCGGCGCGACGGCATCGCCTCGCGGCTCGACCTCTATCTGCGCTATCCCGAGATGGACGGCTACAGCGAGGCTGCCCGCAACGACTTCAACCACACCGGACCCAGCAAGGACATCGTCTTCCTGTCGTTCGAGCCGCAGATGATGTCGCGCGATATGAGCGGCCGCTTCGCGCCGATTTACAGCGCGCTGATCGCCAAGCCGGGTACGCCCGGCCCTGGCGGCATGCTGCTTTACGCCTTCAGCGAAAAATCAGGCTATCTCAACGAAGTGCTGGCGGTCGCAAACCGCCCCGGCAAGGATCCGTTCGTTGCACGCTGCCTGAGCGGCCCGAGCGCGGACGAATCGCTAGCGCCCTGCGAACGCGACATCCTGGTCGGCGACAATCTCAGCCTCACCTACCGCTTCCCCCGGGAATTCCTCGGCGACTGGCAGGTGCTCGACGCGGCGATTTCGGGCGAGGCGGCGCGTGTGCTGAAGACTGGGGGGTAGCTTGATCCTTTGACCGGCCTGAAGGGCTGTGGGCTGGAGCCCCGCCAATCGGGCTATCAATCTCCAGGGTTTGCGATTAGCTGTAGGCCCACCACGCCTTCGTCATCCTAGGGCGGAGCAGGAGCGAAGCGACGTCGCGGAGACCCTAGGATCCATGCCGTTACCTCAGCCGAGGAATGCAGCGGTTCAGAACGGCACTTGCGTCGGCGCCGGCGCAAGCTACCCTTCAACCATGACCGGCTATGCCTACATGACTGCAAGCCAGAAGCGCGGCACGATCTACATCGGTGTCACCAACGACCTCGGCCGCCGCATGCCGGAGCACAAATCTGGCGAAGGCTCGCGCTTCACCAGCCGCTACGGCGTACAGCGTCTGGTCTGGTACGAGGAACATTTCGACATTCGCGACGCCATCCAGCGCGAGAAGTCGCTGAAGCGCTGGCCACGCCAGTGGAAGATCGAACTGATCGAGAAGACCAACCCTGAGTGGTTCGAACTTTTTCGCGGAACAGGTTGGTAGAGGACGCCCAGCCGGTGCCAAGAAGCATTCGATTCTGGTCAGAGCGGAGCACTGCCGCGGGGTAACGGCATGATGGGGTGGACGGCCCCCGAAGCGGCATCGATGTGCCAGATTGAGGTCGTATAGAACTTCAATCGAAGG
>NZ_JBVVQI010000033.1:0-57407 GCF_055811495.1 Mesorhizobium sp. WSM4830
CGCGCACGAGTGCGGCAGACGTTCGAGAAGCGGTTCACGGTCGAGCGCATGTGCAGCGATTATGTGGCACTCTACCGGGCACTCACGAGCGCCACGGCAGACACAGCTGCCCCCACAAACGAGCTCTCCAGAAATATCGCGATGGTGGCTGTGCCGGGCTGAGGAACCGACTGATCCACACGCAAACCACGACGGTGGAGTCCGGGACCGCCGGGCGCGGCGATCGCGCCAGAAGCCTTTGATCAGCACCAAGCCTTCCGGGGCCATGGCTTTTGCGAGCGCTGGCGCACTGCCGCCCGGTCCGGATTGACGCGCGATACTTTCGCTGCAAAGGTGCTTTAACGACTTGTTTACCATGCGTCAGTCAGGGGTGGGGGAATTTGGAACGGTTTCTGGGCGCGAACCGCCTTAATTGGGATGATCGGGCCGAACTGCACTCGACCGACACAACGGGCAGCTACCACATCGAGAATGTGCTGGCCGGCGGATCCAATCTCTATGAGCTGGAAACGCGCGAGCTCGGCGATATCGCCGGCAAGGATATCGTCCACCTGCAGTGTCACATCGGCCTCGACACGATCAGCCTAAAGAATCTCGGCGCAGGCAGCGTGACCGGGCTCGACTTTTCACCGACGGCGATCGTGGCGGCGCGGGATTTTGCTGCGAAGGCAGGCACCGACGTGCGCTTCGTGGAAGCGCCACTGTTCGAGGCGGTGGAAGCGCTCGGTCGGACCTTTGACATCGCTTACGTTACCTGGGGTTCGGTAAACTGGCTGGACGACGTGTTCCGTTGGGCGCGGGTGGTTGCCGATCTCCTGCGACCTGGCGGCCGCCTCTACATGGCCGAGGGCCATCCATTGATGTTTCAGTGCGATCGAAAGGCCGCGGCCCTGGAATTGAAGCATGACTGGCGAACGCCGATAGCTCGGCCGCTCGCCTGGAACGAGGAACTGACCTACACCGGCGATGATCGAATTTTGAAGCATCCTCGCTATTATGAGTGGATTCACCCGATCAGTGACGTGGTGAATGCGCTGATTTCAGCTGGTCTGACGCTCGATTTTCTCAACGAGCATGACACGGTTTCGTGGCAGCACTTTTCATTTGCCGTGCGGGCCGGCAAGGACATGTACGGCCTGCCCGAGAACTCTCCCAAGATACCGATGGCTTATTCCATTGGCGCGACGAAGCGCAGCGTCGGCAAGATACCATACCTTGTGTCTCCCAAGGCGATTGAGGGGCACTAGTCCAGGTCAAAGCTCCCGGAGTACTCGGGTCGGAGCGTCGAAGTGTGCAATCGCGCTCGCGCTCCTCGATCTTCCGAGCAAGCCTGGTCTAGCTGGCCTTTCTTGTCGGTCCGATTCCACAAACGAACGGCAATGAGCAAGGAACCGGCCGCCGGCCGGCGGTTCCTGCTCGCATCAGATATCCTCGCGAATGGTCAACAGACACTGGATAGCCGACGCCAGCGCCTCAGGGGGCCGACCTCGGTGCAAGCCGGCTATTGGCTCCAACCGCTCGGGTCTGCAACATCAGCAACGGTCGGAAAGTGCAAAAGCTCTAAGGAGCGTGAAGGTCAAATTAAACATTGAACGCTAATGTTCCTCATCGGGTCGACCCGGGAACCTGAAATGGCACTTGAGGAATCGCCTATTGGCTTTTTTCCGCGCTAGGTTCGGCGGCCTCAAGGAGGTCGTCTTTTCGTCGGCAAATATTCCGGCGGCGATCGCGCTTGTCGTCATACTTATCAGCGCAGCGTTCGCGGAGCACCAGAACAAAGTCGTCTCGGACCAGGCCGTCCGTGCGGACGTACTGACCAAGGTCAATCTCATCCGCGCCAAGCTCGAAGGCAATATCAACGGAAACCTTCAACTCGTGCGTGGATTGGTCGCCGCGGTCGTGACCGAGCCCTATATGGGACAGCAACGCTTCGCCTCGCTGGCGAGCAATCTGTTTGGCGCCGACTCGCAATTGAACAATATTGCCGGCGCGCCCGATCTGGTCGTTTCCCTGATGTACCCGATGGAGGGTAACGAGCAGGCGATGGGCCTGGACTACCGCAAGAACGAGCGGCAACGTGCGGCTGCGCTAAGGGCGCGAGATGAACGCAAGCTGGTGCTTGCCGGTCCCGTCGAGCTGAAGCAGGGAGGACAAGGCTTCATCGGCCGCTTTCCGGTTTTCGTGCCGAGCGCGGGCAACACGGAAAGGTTCTGGGGCATCATTTCCGCCGTTGTCGACGTGCAGCGCCTTTACAGAGCGAGCGGCATGCTTGACGACGATCTCGGGATCGACGTCGCCCTGATTGGCAGGGACGCCCTCGGTCACCGTGGTGGTCAATTCTACGGCAATGAGGAGATCAGCAAAAGCGATCCGGTGACGGCTGACGTTTTGCTTCCTTCCGGCTCGTGGCAGCTCGCTGCCATTCCCAAGAACGGCTGGCCTTCGACGCCAAGTAATGCATGGTTGCTGCGCGCGATCATGGCGACGGCCGGAGCCTTGGTTGTGTTCCCCTTCCTGGTCACCGGTCGTCTGATAGGCGAAAGACAGCGCAATTATGCGGAATTGCGCCGATTGTCACGACGCCTTGAACTCGCTCTGGAAGCTTCGGCTATTGGAGTTTGGGAACACGATCTCGCGACCAACGAGCTTACATGGGATGAACGCGTCAATGAAATATATGGCAAACCAGCGGGGGAGCACCGGGGCTACACGGACTGGGCGGGAGCAATCCATCCAGATGATCTGGCTGGCGCCAACGCAGATTTCGATAGGGCGGTGGCCAGCGGACGACCATATTTGTCGGAGTACCGGATTGTGCGCCCCAATGGCGAGGTCCGTCATGTCCGGTCCAAGGCGATCCTTTACCGGGCCGCAAACGACACCCCAAAAATGATCGGCGCGGAATGGGACGTGACTGCCGACGTCCTGCTGAACAAGGATCTGGTTCGCGCAAAACAGCTGTCCGAGTCGAAAAATGCAGAACTCGAGTCGGCCAAGGCGCGTATAGAGCACATCGCGCTTCATGACTCGCTGACCGACTTGCCCAACCGGCGTTACCTCGACCAGGTACTGGAAGACTACGCGGCAAACGCCAGGCGCTCAGGCGGGCGTGCGGCACTGCTTCACATCGATCTGGATCGGTTCAAGCACATCAACGATACGCTGGGCCACGCCGCCGGTGATGCGATGTTGGTTCACGCGTCGACAGTCCTCAGATCGAAGGTCGGCGACGAAGGATTCGTCGCCCGCATCGGAGGAGACGAATTCATCGTTCTGTGCGTGGTACGCGACGATACCAAGCAACTGGCGCTGCTTGCCGATCGGGTCATCAGCCAGATGCGCGAACCGGTCTATTATCAGGGCCATCGGTGCCGTTTTGGCGTCAGCGTGGGTATCGCTGTCGACAACGGAAAAGATGTCGAAGCCAAACACCTGCTGGTGAACGCCGATATTGCGCTTTACCGAGCAAAGAGGCGTGGGCGCAATCGATACGAATTCTTCACCGACGCGATGCAAAGCGAAATCGTCGACACAAAGCGGATTGCCGACGAAATTCTCGGCGGCCTCGAGCGCAACGAGTTCATCCCGTTCTACCAGCCCCAATTTGACGCAAAGACGCTCGAAATCGTTGGGGTTGAGGCGCTGGCGAGATGGCGACATCCAGTAAAGGGTATTTTGGCGCCCGACGTCTTCCTGAGGATTGCAGAAGAACTGAACGTCGTCTCGATCATCGATCAAGCCATATTGAAGCAATCGCTTTCGGATTTCGAAGAGTGGTCCGCGGCAAAACTTAACATTCCACGGGTGTCGGTCAATGTCTCGGCGAGGCGCCTTCAAGACGAAGAGCTCATCAAGAGCCTGCGAGAACAAAATATCAAGAAAGGAACAGTTTCGTTTGAGCTCGTTGAGTCGATTTTCCTGGACGAGAACGACGATCTTGTCACCTGGAACATCGAGCAGATAAAAGAACTGGGGATTGACGTCGAAATAGACGATTTTGGTACCGGCTACGCTTCGATGGTCAGTTTGCTGAAGTTGCAGCCGCGCCGGCTGAAGATAGATCGGCAGCTGGTTACCCCAATCGTCAAATCGCCGCAGAGAAGGCAGGTTGTCTCGTCGATCATTGAAATCGGCAAGTCGCTGGGTATCGAGGTCGTGGCGGAAGGCGTCGAGACGATGCAGCATGCACGGCTACTCAAGGGCCTGGGCTGCGACATATTGCAGGGTTATGCCTTCGGCCACGCGTTCGATTCCGAGGGACTTAAGACCTTCGTCCGATCGCGGCGCCTGCGCACGGCCAGCTGAGCCTCGGCGCCGGAGTTTATCGACCCGACCTGCCTCGACCGTTGCGGTATATGTGCGCACAGCGGCCAAAGCTGAAGACAACAAACCTCAAATCAGCAGCAGGCCCTTCATGCTGGAGTGGCCTTTCCTGCCGATGATGATGTGGTCGTGAACCGCAATGCCAAGCGGTTTGGCCGTCTCGATAATCAGCTTGGTCATCTCGATGTCGGCGCGCGACGGTGTCGGGTCGCCCGACGGATGGTTGTGGAGCAGTCTCCCCTCAGGACCCATAGCATTGAACTGACAGAATTGTCTTGATTTGGGAAATCGCTGGGGGTATGGGCCTGGGATCTGTAGTCCGTGAACCACGTGACCCTTCACGCTCCCTCACATCTTCATCGAGAAATATCGGACGTCCCGCGAATGTTGCCGTGGTGCTTCTCCCCTCGGGACGTCGCCGAGTCGGCGTCCGGATATCGCGACGCAAAGTACATGGTCCGTCAAATTTCGGGCCAAGACTCTATATTGGCGTGCATCGGGCACTGGTCCCCGGGACACGCCGCAAATTCGCAGAGGCGACAAAAATGGCTGACCCCGTATGCATCCGTCGCTAGTGGGCGCATTAGCTTTTCGAGAAGGCCGGTGAGTTGTTTTTCTTCAGCCGCGGTGAGGACCCCAAGATAGTCATTGACCGCCGCGCAACGTGCGACCAGAGCGGGCAATACGGCTTCGCGGCCGGCCGGAGTGACGTGGAGGTGCGTAGCACGCTTGTCTTCACCCTTGCGAGCTTCGACGAAACCCTGAGCCTCAAGCTTGTCGACCAGACGCACCGTCGCAGTGTGCGAGAGGTTTAGCGCCCGCGCGAGCTGCGCGTTGGTGATGCCCTCCCAAAAGCCCATGATGTTGAGCGCAGCTGAGGCAGAGTCGGTTTGGTTGGGGTGACTTTTGAGGGTCGCGTCCACGCGCTCAGCGATTTCGCCAGCGAAGGCGGCAAGCATATTGGCGGTTCTCAAACGTGTCATGGCGGCAGTCTTTATCATGAGGGGTTGACGGCGCTAGCAATTATATGACTTATTATGTGCGTGTAGCACGCACTTTTCAAGGGAAAAAGTCATGACGACTTTGCGGAAATGGACCCTGGAGGCAGGGCAGGTGGTAGCTCGATATAGCCTTGTCCTATTTTTCGTGTTGTTCGGAGTGGCGAAGTTCACTGCGGCCGAAGCGACTGCGATTCATCCGTTGCTTGTTCACAGCCCGTTCTTATTCTGGCTCCCCGGACTGCTTAATCAGCAACTGTCCTCGGACCTCATCGGCGTTGTGGAGATCGCCTTGGCTCTCATGATGGCCTCGCGTCCCTTTACCCCATGGGTCTCGGCAATTGGCAGTTACGGCATCGCTGCCTCGCTGGTGGTCACGCTGAGTTTCCTTGTCACCACGCCGCAACTCGACCCGGCGCTTGGCGCCTTCATCGTCAAGGACCTGACCCTTCTCGGGGTTGCGCTTTGGTCCGCTGGTGAGGCCTTGGAGGCCACAAAGCCGCGCGTGTCTTCGCTTTGAATGATAGCGGCGTAAGCAGTCAGGCAATCCGTCAGCGGACTTCAACAATCGGGAGATGGCAATGGGCACATCCGACACCACCGGCCTGCACGCGGGCCGAGCCACGCATCGCGAATGGATCGGCCTCGCCATCATCGCGCTGCCCTGCATACTCTACGCGATGGATCTGACCGTGCTGAACCTGGCGGTGCCATCGCTAAGCGCCGACCTCAAGCCCACGGCCGCGCAACTGCTCTGGATCGTGGACATCTACGGCTTTCTGGCGGCCGGGTCGCTCCTCATCATGGGAGCTCTTGGCGATCGCATCGGCCGGCGGAAGCTGCTGCTGATTGGATCTACGTCCTTCGGGCTCCTGTCGCTGGTCGCAGCCTTTGCGCGCAGTGCCGAGATGCTCATCCTGGCTCGGGCGCTGCTCGGGATTGCTGGCGCAACGCTGGCGCCCTCGACGCTATCTCTCATCAGCAACATGTTCCGCAATGACCGTCAGCGGACCTTCGCTGTAAGCGTCTGGGTCGCGAGTTTCTCGTTTGGCGGCGCGATCGGCCCGGTCGTTGGTGGTCTGCTTCTATCACACTTCTGGTGGGGAGCCGTGTTTCTCGTGCCTCTCCCCATTACGGCGCTTCTGCTGATAGTCGGACCGGTATTGCTGCCCGAGCACAGGACCCCAAACGCCGGGCGACTTGATATCCTGAGTGCTGCCTTGTCTCTGGCAGCTGTGTTGCCGATCGTCTTCGGAATCAAGTTAGTTGCTGAGGGCGGCAGTGTCGTGTGGGCGGCATCCGCGGTCGCACTAGGCCTGTTGTTCGGAGTGGTGTTCGCAAGGCGGCAGATGAGCTTGCCCGATCCGCTGCTTGACTTGCGCCTGTTCAAGCGGCCGGCTGTGGTAGCGGCGCTCGGCATTAACGTCCTCGACTTCTTCGTTGGCTTCGGAATTCTCGTTCTTGTCGCCCAGTATCTCCAGTTGGTCTTGGGGCTAACCCCCCTGGAAGCGGGCCTCTGGAGCATCCCGGCCGGGCTCGGCTTCATCGTGGGATCATTGTTGACTTCGGCTGTGCTCAGGTTGATGCGGCCAGCTTATGTCCTCGGCTTCGGCCTGACGCTTGCTGCTGGCGGTCTCGCCCTGATGGCATACGCCGGGGAAATACACAGCTTGGTTCTGATTGTTCTGGGAAACGTGCTGTTCTCGATCGGCTCGGCTCCCGGCATTGCGATCGTCGCGGACCTCGTCGTAAGCGCGGCGCCCAAGGAGCGATCCGGCGCTGCCTCGGCCCTTTCCGAGACGGCCTCCGAGTTCGGTGGCGCGCTAGGCATCGCCTTGCTTGGCAGTCTTGCCACCCTCCTTTATCGCTCTGCGCTCGGCGTCACCATGCCCGCGGGTATTCCCGCCAACACAATAGAGACCGCGCTACGCGGTATTGGGGCAGCGAGCAGCCTTGCGCCAAGTCTCGGCGACGGCAGCGCGTTATTGTTGGCAGCGCAAAGCGCGTACACGAGCGCGGCGGACATCACGTTCTTGACTGCCGCGGGGATTGTGCTGCTGACGGCAATTGTCGCGGTGACAATGCTTCGGGGCTGAAGACGCAGGGATAACGCCTCGCCTGGCCAAGTGCAGTATCGTCGCCTGTCTTCATCGTGCGCGCGCGATCGCGGTGATGCAGGCATTCTCGATCAAATCAGCAGCAGGCCCTTCATGCTGGAGTGGCCTTTCCTGCCGATGATGATGTGGTCGTGAACGGCAATGCCCAGCGGTTTGGCCGTCTCGATGATCAGCTTGGTCATCTCGATGTCGGCGCGCGACGGCGTCGGGTCTCCCGACGGATGATTATGCGCCAGAATGATCGCCGTGGCAGAGAGCTCCAAGGCGCGCCTGACCACCTCGCGCGGATAAACCGGGGTGTGGTCGACGGTGCCGACCTGCTGGACTTCGTCGGCGATCAGCGCGTTTTTCTTGTCGAGGAACAGGATGCGGAACTGCTCGCGCTCCTCGAAGGCCATCACCGACCGGCAGTATTCGAGAACCTGCGTCCAGGTCGACAACAGCTCGCGGCCGGCGATCTCGCCGCGCGCCATGCGCTGCGCCGTTGCCGCAACCACCTTGAGGTCGAGCGCCACCGCCGGGCCGATGCCCTTCACCTCCTGCAGGCGCTCGATGGGCGCGCCGAGGACCTCGGCCAATGTACCGAAGCGTGCCAGCAATGCCTTGGCGACCGGCTTGGTATCGGCGCGCGGGATTAGCCGAAACAATAAAAGCTCGAGCAGTTCATAGTCGGGGAGGGTGTTGGGACCGGCGGCGAAGCGCTCGCGCAAGCGGTCGCGATGGCCGAGATAATGTGGCTTGTCGGCGGCCACCGCCTTGGCGGGCGATCGCACCGGCCTTTCGGGAAAGAAGGCCCGCTCGTCGTCGTCACCGTTCATGGCTGCCCCACCCAGCATTAGCCGGGCAAGGTAACGCCCGATCTGCCAGACACTAGGCCCGCAGGCCGGGGCGGTCGAGGTTTTTTGGCGACAGCGTGAAGATCTCGCAGCCGCTCTCGGTGACGCCGATCGTGTGCTCGTACTGCGCCGACAGCGAACGGTCGCGCGTCACCGCGGTCCAGCCGTCCGACAGCACTTTCACATGCGGCCGGCCGAGATTGATCATCGGCTCGACGGTGAAGATCATGCCCGGCCGCATCTCGACGCCTTCGCTGGCGCTGCCGTAATGCAGGATATTCGGCGCGTCGTGAAACAGCCGGCCGACCCCATGGCCGCAGAAATCGCGCACCACCGAGCAACGCTCGGCTTCGGCGTAGGTCTGGATGGCGGCGCCGATGGCGCCGGTGCGGGCGCCCGGCTTGATTGCCGCGATGCCGCGCATCAGGCACTCATACGTGACTTCGAGCAGCCGCTCCGCGGCACGCTTGATCGTGCCCACCGGATACATGCGCGAGGAGTCGCCATGCCAGCCGTCGAGGATATAGGTGACGTCGATATTGACGATGTCGCCATCCTTCAACGGCTTGCTGTCGGGTATGCCGTGACAGACGACGTGGTTGATCGAGGTGCAGGATGATTTCGTGTAGCCGCGGTAGTTGAGCGTTGCCGGAAGCGCGCCATGGTCCATGCCGAACTCGAAGACGAAGCGATCGATCGCTTCGGTGGTGACGCCGGGCGCCACCATCGTCACAAGTTCGTCGAGGCAGCGCGCGGTGAGATCGCAAGCTTTGCGCATGCCGACAAAGCCTTCCTCGTCGTAAAGACGGATCTGGCCGGTGTTTCTGAGCGGTGCCGTGGCGGCGTCGAGATAGGTGACCATTTTTATCCGTCTTGCAGGGATGCGAGGCCTGGATGAGCCCCGCGAGAGAAATCCCCTCAGATTTGGCACTGGAAAGCGCAAGGTTCAAGGACGAACTGCCGGCGACAGCCGAAGACCGGCGATATTCACGCTTGGGGGCATTCTCCTTGCCTGTTGCGGTCCACGCTTCGCCGGGTTCATTGGCTACCGTAGTGACGACACATTTTTAGGCGAGAAACGGCCCAAGCGTTAAGCCGCCACCGCAATTTTTTGCGACGAACGGCGTTGCTGCGGGGGCGTCGGTTCGGGAGAGATCGAATGGACAGACTGCAATTCGAGGTGCCGGTGCGGATCGCGCCTGTGCCCGGCCAGCCGGTCGAGGAAATCTACAGTGTCGAGCAGGCGCTCGATTTCCTGCAAACGTGGCCGGTTCGCCGGAAGGGGCCAACCTACCAGGCCGCGTTCAACGCCTGTTTTGGTGCCACGGTGGACATCGTCGAGACCGAAGATGCATGGCGGGCCTTCATGGCGTTTTGCCGGGTGAGCGGCCTCCTGGCCAGGGACATGATGGTTCCGCGCAAACGCGGCGGCGAGGCGAGGGGGTTGAGGGCGTAGACCGGCCAGGCCGATTTCTGCGGCGTTCCGCCCTGAAGTTGACCAGGCGCTCCATGCCGTCGACACTGCCGCCTTGGGCGATCGCTCCTGATCCCGCTTGGCTACGGCCATAATACTTCCCGCGAATGGATTGGCCTCAAGCGGACATCTACCGGTAACTATCTGGGTCCTTGGCCTTCTCGGTCTGGCAATTAACCTTACTCAGAACAGCTTTGCGGTAAGCGCCTTCAAACACGCTGATAGCCCTCTTGAATTTAGCCGGATTGGGCGCCAAGTGTTTATCTAGCCCGTCGTACAAAAGGATGGAGACAGCCATCATAGCTTTTCCGCTTTCGCTCGGTCTCAGCGCCGGGCACCTTTTCAATACGCCATAGATGTTACCTGAAATTGCTGCAGCCCGATGCAATTTGCCATCTGCCATACGTGCCAAGTAATTGATGTTTTGCTGTTCTCCCTGCCCGGCCGAAGCGGTCGATATTGTGAAGCAGATTCCTGCGATGACCGTTATCAAAATGCGGCTCAAACGTTTTCCCCTCTTCCCAGCTCATCCTACCATCACCCGTTATCATAGCTTAGCCTGAGGTTCAAAAGGGCCGCCAGCCGGTGCCAGCGGGCGTTGCTACCAAAGGTCAGTTGCGGCCCCTCAAACCGACGGACGAACAGTTCTTTTGTGGACAAGCTCAATGCTGTTTGAAGTCCTGTAATTATGCATGCCTTAAATCTTCCTCGCCGCGCAGGTGCTTTCACGCGGCCGATCAGCCCGGCTTGACCGGAGGCGGGTCTGACCAAGGTCCAGAAGCCGCATGTCAGAGTGCCAGTTGGATCGAAGGTGCAGTCATGAAGATGACCCGGGAACAGGCCATCGCGGCCGCCGAACAGCTTGCCGATGCGCACGTCGAACGTGCCATCGAACTGGCCGCCAAGCTGGTCGCATTGCGTGGTGGCACCGATGAAGAGATCGAGGCCGCCATCGCCCATCACGGGAAATGCTGGCGAGGTGGAGAGAATGCCTAATCGGTGACGTCACGAGGTTCGTGAGCGATCCCAAAGCCGCGCTTCGCAGCTTCTACACATGTGTCAATGGGTATCTAAAGAGTGGGACGCGCTTACGACATGACCATGCACGAGACCTTGCGCGTCTGGGCAAAGACCGTGCTGCGGACATCCCATTCTTGCCGGCGTAGTCGAGACCGCGCTTCCTGGCATCTGAATAGAAGCGACCGAACGATGCCTGATCGTCCCCGGTGATAGCATCGAGAATGTCGGCACCTTGCCCAAGATCACGGCGCGCCGACGCCAATGATGCCAGGGGCGAAAAGCAGAAGATCGCCCAAGACAATGTGACCGTCCTTTCGATGGAACGGTTTCGAGGAGGGGTGGCGCTGCAAAGGCCCAGTATCAGCCTATCTTTGTTCGCTGCTGTTCGCGGGCGTATATTCGACGGATATTTGACGTATCCGAACACAAAGACCGTAAGTGTTGATTGTGTGCTGGTACGCCCAAGGGGAATCGAACCCCTGTTACCGCCGTGAAAGGGCGGTGTCCTGACCGCTAGACGATGGGCGCGCTCAGATGTGAGCGCTTATAGTTGCGTCGCGACAAACCGGCAACCCGTCTGCCGTCGGCTGCGACAACTTTTTTCCTTTGGCTCCAAACCGCGTCTTTCCGACAGCCAAGCTGGTTTTTTCGGCATGATGCAACGCCGCCGAAGGCCTTCGCAGCGGCGGAAGAAACTTCGCCCTAGCCGCGCCTGCGGCAACGCCAGTTCCAGTCGCGCTCCGGGCCGACATCGACGTGAACGGATTCGGTGTGGCAGTAGGTGCCGACGCCGCCGCGGCCCGGCATGGTGCGGATATAGCTCGCCAGTTCCCATTTCGAGACGCCGGGGACCTGAATGTCGGCGGCGGCGCAGTACATATGCAGCGAATTCTTGGCGCCGTTGGCGCGGCGGTTGCGGGCCGGATCGCGATAGCCGGAGGTGACCGTCATCTTGCGGCCGTAGTGGCCTTCGATCGTCTTCAGCACGCGAACCAGCGACGGCTTCAAGCAGGCGACATCGACGCTTTCGTTCTGTTTCAGGAGACCGTTGGGCGCCAGCCGGGCGAGGCCGGCGGCGGAGGCGACCTGGTAGGCACCACCCGAACCTTCGTCTTCGTTGAGATCGACATCGCTCTCATCGTCGAGGCCGGATTTGCGCTTGATCTCGAACAGCGCCGTCTGGCGCACGCCGGGCAGCGCGTCGGCCGTGAAGTGGCTGGTATCGCCTGTCGACACCAGCTGCACCGGCTTTTCAGCCGGATTGACCGAGGCCAGGGTGACCGTGGGTTTTGTCGCAGGCGTCGCCTTGGCCTGCACGACGGTTGCCTGCCCGCCCGATCTGCTGTTGGCCGGCGAAGAAGGTGCCGCCGAAGCGGGCGTGGCGCTGAACAGTGAGGCCAGGAAGTTTTTTTTCGGTGCGTAGGCCTGTGGCTGCGGCATCTCGCCGGCGGTCACATAGACCGGGTTGTTCATCGCCGGCGCGACGGCCTTGGCGTCGGGCTTCGATGCATCAGCACTGTTCTGTGCCACGGCCTGTTCGGCCGTCTGGGCGTTTGGTTGCAGCGGCTGCGGCGTCTGTCCCGCGATCGTCTCGGCTGCCGTGGGAATGCCAATGGGGAAGCCGGCATCGGACTTGGCCCCTGGCTTGGCCATTGGCACATAGGCCACCTGCTCGGGAAGGTTGGCGTCGCCGTCGGCATTCATCGTCATTTGTGCGCTTGTCATCTGCGACGATGATGCGGCCGTGCTGGCCTGGGGCGCACCGGCGGCCGTGCTGATTTCGGTAGCCGAGGTATTATAGCCTGGCATGCCGACCGACATGGTCGGGTCGCCGGCCGAGGTGCAGGACGCCAGGAGCACCGAGAAAAGCGCCGCCACAATGGCGCGGCTTTCTCCCTTCGCGAGGCGCGATCCTGCTGATCTCAAAACAAAATTCCCCCTCGATATCCGACCGGTTCGTCATTGGCGCGGCGTCGAAACGTCTCGTCGAAATGACTCTTGTTCCCCGAACCGGAAACGAGACCTGTGTCAAATCTGCAAGCCTCAAAGTAATTTGGCGGCTAGAGGATGAATCAAGGCTGCTCAGGGTTGACGGCACCATTTCGCCCGCTTTTGGCGGCGCGTCAACTCACCACACATTACAGATGGTTACACGCGCACCTTGACATAGGTGCCGGGGGCTTCGCCCAGAACTTGCATATGCTCGCCCGGTTTGCGGGCCGGTACGCGGGTATTGTCCTTGGCTTCGATCCAGCGTTGCCAGTGCGGCCACCAGGAACCGGGATGGTCGGTGGCTTCGGCGAGCCATTGGTCGAAGTCGCCGGCCGGCTTGCCGCCGGTCCAGTAGTGATATTTCTGCGCCGCCGGCGGATTGACGACCCCGGCGATGTGGCCGGAGCCGGCCATGACGTAGTCGACCTCGCCGCCGAAATATTTCGAGCCGAGGAATACCGACAGCGCCGGCGCGATGTGGTCCTCCTTGGAGGCGAGGTTGTAGACCGGAATGGTAACGTCCTTCAGCGAAACCGTGCGGCCCGCCAGTTCCATCATGCCTTGCGAAAGCCTGTTCTCGAGGTAGCAATTGCGCAAGTAGAAAGAATGATTGGCAGCGCCCATTCGGGTCGAATCGGCATTCCAGTAGAGCAGGTCGAAGGGCAGGGGATCCTTGCCGCGCATGTAGTTGTTGACGACATAGGGCCAAATCAGGTCGCCCGAGCGCAGCATGTTGAAGGCGGTCGCCATCTTGGTGCCGTCGAGATAGCCTTTTTCGTTCATCGCCTTTTCGACGGCCGCGACCTGCTCCTCGTCGACGAACACTTTTAGATCGCCGGCATAGGTGAAATCGACCTGGGTGGTGAAGAAGGTGGCGGATTTGATGCGGTGGTCGCCTTCCTGCGCCATCAGCGCCAGGGCCGCCGCCAAAAGCGTGCCGCCGACGCAATAGCCAACGGCGTTGACTTGCCTTTCGCCGGTGGCTTTTTCGATCGTGTCGAGGCCGTATTGCAGGCCCTCGCGGATATAGGCCTCCCAGCTCTTGGCGCCGTGCCGCTCGTCCGGGTTGATCCAGGAGATGACGAACACGGTGTGGCCTTGCTCGACTGCCCAACGAATGAAGGATTTTTGCGGGTTGAGGTCGAGGATGTAGTATTTGTTGATCCATGGCGGGCAGATCAGCAGCGGCCGCTTGAGCACGGTCTCGGTCGCCGGATCGTATTGCAGGATTTCGGCGACATCGCTGCGGCCGACCACCTTACCGGGCGTGGTGGCGAGATTCTTGCCGATCTCGAAGGGTGAATAATCGGCCTGCCGCAGTTTCAGGTCGCCCTTGCCGGCGGCGATGTCCTCGGCCAGCATCTTCATGCCGCGCACCAGGTTTTCGCCGTTCGAGGCGACAGTCTCGCGAAACAATTCCGGATTGGTCAGGATGAAATTCGACGGCGAGATGGCATTGGACACCTGCTTGACATAAAAGCCGGCCTTGTGGCGGGTGTGCTCGTCCAGGCCGTCGGCGTGCTCGACCAGTTCGGCCGCCCAGCGCGAGGTGACGAGATAAGCCTGTTTCAGAAAATCAAAGAAGGCGTTGCGGCCCCATTCGGGATCCTGGAAACGCTTATCGCCGCGCTCGGGCTTGACCGCGTCTTCGGCGTCGTCGGCACCGGCGCCGATGCGCTGGACGGCGTTGGCCCAGACGGTCATGTAGCCGGAAAACAGCCGCGTCTGCGCCTCCAGCGCGCGCTGCGGGTCGGAGAGCCAGTACTCGGTGAGCTTGGAGAACGTTTTCACCATGTCGACGACCGGCTCGGCGACGTGATCGCGCACCTCGCCCTTTTCCCGCGGCTCGGCCCATGCCGAGGCGGCTTTGCCGGCCTGCTCGATCATGCGGGCCATGTTCAGAGCGAAGCGTTCCGGGTCCTTCACCAGATATTGCTCGACGGTCGAAGGTTGGTCATCTTCCGCTTTGCCCGAATCGGGTGTTTTGGACATGGTTCGCGGGGTTCCTCCCGAAGCGTTTTGTTGACATATTACCATGGGATATCGGACAGGGTCCAATGTGCTCTAACCCGGCCTCCAGGAAAACAATATGACGATTAATATTCGCAAGAACGTTTTTTCCGGCACTGGTCGTTTTTGCCGCATGGTGCTCGTCCTGTTGGCGATGGCCGGCTGCACGAGCAGCAACATGGAAGGAGCAGTGCCCGCCACCGGCCTTGTCGGCGCGAAGGACACCGGTTCCTATCCGAACCTGAACATCCGGCCGCAGGTGGCGGCCGAGCAATTCACCGACGAGGAAAAGAACGCCAAGCTCGCCCAACTGAAGGCCGAGGAACAGAGCCAGGCCGCGAAGGGCGGCGGCGTCAAGGTCGCGGACCAGGCAGCGCTGGACCAGCTGGCAAAAAAACACGGCGCCGAGACGCTGAAGCAGATCGAAGGCAAATGCGACCCCGCTCTCGACCCTAATTGCAAATAAGCTTATACGCGCGACCGCAACCTCACTGTCTGGAACTGCCATGGAAGAATTTCACAAGGTCCGCCGGCTTCCGCCCTATGTCTTCGAACAGGTCAACAGGCTGAAGGCCAGCGCGCGTTCGCGCGGCGCCGACATCATCGACCTTGGCATGGGCAATCCGGACCTGCCGACGCCCAAGGCCATCGTCGACAAATTATGCGAGGTGGTGCGCGATCCGCGCACGCACCGCTATTCGTCGTCGCGCGGCATTCCGGGCCTGCGTCGTGCCCAGGCCAACTATTATGCCCGCCGCTTCGGCGTGAAGCTCGATCCGGACAGCCAGGTGGTGGCGACGCTCGGCTCGAAGGAGGGCTTTGCCAATATGGCGCAGGCGATCACCGCCCCCGGCGACGTGATCCTCTGCCCCAACCCGACCTATCCGATCCACGCCTTCGGCTTCATCATGTCGGGCGGCGTCATCCGCTCGCTGCAGGTCGAGCCGGACGACGGCTTTATCCCGGCCCTGGAGCGCGGCATCCGCCATTCGATCCCGAAGCCGCTGGCACTGATCCTCAATTATCCGTCCAACCCGACGGCACTGGTCGCTTCGCTCGATTTCTACAAGGAGGTGGTGGCCTTCGCCAGGAAGAACGACATCATCATCCTGTCGGACCTTGCCTATTCCGAGATCTATTTCGACGGCAATCCGCCGCCTTCGGTGCTGCAGGTGCCGGGCGCCATAGACGTCGCGGTCGAGTTCACCTCGATGTCGAAGACCTTTTCGATGCCGGGCTGGCGCATGGGTTTTGCGGTCGGCAATGAACGGCTGATCTCCGCGCTGACGCGAGTGAAATCCTATCTCGACTACGGCGCCTTCACGCCGATCCAGGTGGCGGCGGCGCATGCACTCAACGGCGATGGCGCCGACATCGCCGAAGTGCGCGACGTCTACCGCAAACGCCGCGATGTCATGGTCGACGCCTTCAGCCGTGCCGGCTGGACCATTCCCGCACCGGCGGCGTCGATGTTCGCCTGGGCGCCGATCCCGGAGCCGTTCAAGCACCTCGGCTCGCTCGAATTCTCCAAGCTCCTGATCGAGCACGCCGACGTCGCGGTGGCGCCGGGCGTTGGCTTCGGCGAGCATGGCGACGATCATGTGCGCATCGCGCTGGTCGAAAACGAGCACCGGATCCGGCAGGCAGCGCGCAACATCAAGCGCTTCCTCGCATCCAGCACCAAGCAGCCAAACAATGTCGTGCCGCTCGCTGCGCATCGCTGAGTTTCTTACACATCAATCGACCGAATTGTTGAGGGGCGTCGCCGACATGGCTGAAGCGTTGCGTGTTGGAATTGCCGGCCTCGGCACCGTCGGTGCGTCGGTGGCCCGCGTGCTGCGCGACAAGGCGGCCGAACTGACGCGGCAGTGCGGACGCGACATCGTCGTGTCGGCGGTTTCGGCCCGCGATCCCAAACGCGACCGCGGCGTTGATCTTGGCATAGCACGGTGGTTCGACGACGCCGTCAAGATGGCGCAGACCGCCGAGATAGATGTCTTCGTCGAGCTGATCGGCGGCGACGAAGGCGCGGCACGGTCCTCGGTGAAAGCGGCGCTCGAGGCCGGCCGACATGTCGTCACCGCAAACAAGGCGTTGCTTG
Source organism: Mesorhizobium sp. WSM4830 (assembly GCF_055811495.1). Taxonomy (NCBI): domain Bacteria; kingdom Pseudomonadati; phylum Pseudomonadota; class Alphaproteobacteria; order Hyphomicrobiales; family Phyllobacteriaceae; genus Mesorhizobium; species Mesorhizobium sp. WSM4830. Next base: position 16,872 of record NZ_JBVVQI010000033.1, read on the forward strand.
CCAAACACGGGGTGGCATTGGCCGAGATCGCAGAAAAGAGGGGCGTGCTGCTCAATTACGAGGCGGCGGTGGCCGGCGGCATTCCGGTTATAAAGACAATGCGCGAGGCGATGGCCGGCAATTCGGTGACCCGCGTTTTCGGTATCCTCAACGGTACCTGCAACTATATTCTGACGCGCATGGAAGCCGAGGGCCTGTCCTTTGATGCCTGCCTGAAGGATGCGCAACGGCTGGGCTATGCCGAAGCCGACCCGACCTTCGACATCGAGGGCCACGACACCGCGCACAAGCTGTCGATCCTGACCAGCCTTGCCTTCGGCACGAGGATCGCCGCCAACGATATCTACATGGAAGGCATCTCCAACATCAGCCAGGCCGACATCCGCGCGGCCGGCGATCTCGGCTACCGAATCAAGCTGCTTGGCGTCGCCCAACGCACCGAAAGCGGCATCGAGCAGCGCGTCCACCCGACCATGGTGCCGACGGCCTCGGTCATCGCGCAGGTGCACGGCGTCACCAACGCAGTCGCGATAGAAACCGACATCCTCGGCGAATTGCTGCTTTCCGGCCCTGGCGCCGGCGGCAACGCCACCGCGTCGGCGGTGATCGGCGACATTGCCGACGTCGCCAAGAGCCGGCCTGGCTTCCAGCACGGTCCGGTCTTCGGCCGGCCGGCGAAGGAATTGAAGCCTTACAAGAAAGCGCAGATGCGCAGCCATGCCGGCGGATATTTCATCCGGCTGACCGTGCACGACCGCCTCGGCGTCTTCGCCGCGATTGCCAAGCGCATGGCCGACAACGACATTTCGCTGGAATCGATCGTCCAGCATGCCGCCGGGCCGGAAACCGAGGCACAGAAGACCGTCATCCTGGTGACCCACGAGACGACCGAGGCGGCGGTGCGCAAGGCCGTCGACGGCATCACCAGGGACAGCCTTCTGACCGATAAGCCGCAAGTCATCCGCATCGAGCGGGCCGGATAGTAGTCTCATATTTTTCGTTTAATCGATTGATATTGCTGCGCTTTCAAAAAGGCCCAGCGCAGGTCTTGCTGTTGTCACGAGGCTTTGACACAAGAAGCGCGCCTCCGGCGGGAGGCTAATGCATGTCGCCCAAAAGTGTGCGGCGGTTTTGGAACAACGACATGCATAAAAACAAAGTGCCAACGAGGATTGTCCATAGATGAATGTGGCCCAGAACATTGTCGCCGGCCTCGACCGGATACTGACCATGGAATTGGTGCGCGTTACCGAACGCGCCGCGGTCGCGGCCGCCCGATTGCGCGGTCGCGGCGACGAGAAAGCCGCCGACCAGGTCGCGGTCGATGCCATGCGGCAGGAGCTCAACCGTCTTGCCATCAACGGCACGGTGGTGATCGGAGAAGGCGAGCGCGACGAGGCGCCGATGCTCTATATCGGCGAGGAGGTCGGTACCGGCAGAGGCCCGGCTGTCGACATAGCGCTCGATCCGCTCGAAGGCACGACGATCTGCGCCAAGAACCTGCCCAACGCATTGGCCGTTATCGCCATTGCCGAAAAAGGCAGCCTTCTGTTCGCGCCCGACGTCTATATGGACAAGATCGCGATCGGCCCGGGCTATGCCGACGGCATCATCGACATCGACACCTCGCCGGCCGAAAACATCGCCAGCCTCGCCAGGGCCAAAGGCGTGCCGGTGGCGGAGATCACCGCCTGTATTCTCGACCGGCCACGCCATGGCGCGTTGATCGAAGCTGTGCGGGCGACCGGAGCCGCAATCCGTCTGATCGGCGACGGTGATGTCGCCGGCGTCATCCATACCACCGACCCGGACGAGACCGGCATCGACATCTATCTCGGCACCGGAGGCGCGCCCGAAGGCGTACTCGCAGCCGCCGCCTTGCGCTGCACCGGTGGCCAGATGCAGGGTAGGTTGATCCTCGATACGCCGGAAAAGCTGGCGCGCGCCGCCAAGATGGGCATCTCCGACCCTAAACGGATCTACCACACGCAAGACATGGCACGCGGCGACGTGCTGTTTGCCGCGACCGGCGTCACCGACGGCAACATGCTGGCCGGCGTCAAGTTCGGCCGCAATTTCATCACCACGCATACGATCGTGCTGCGCTCGTCGTCGCGAACCGTGCGCGAGATCAAGGCCAGGCACCAGGATCTGGAAAAGTTTTGATTTCGACTCAGTTAGCCGTTGCATATTGTGCGCAATGACAAATTGCAGACGGCGCGTCACGTGACGGGGGAAAGGCGCTTTTTCCTCGATGTCAGGCAATCGGCCACCGGCGTTTCCTGGGAACACCGGCTGACCGAGCGCCAGGACATGGCTGCGCTCGCCATCGCGCAAGGTTATGGCGTGCCCGACATCGTGGCGCGCGTGCTGGCCGGGCGCGGCGTCACCGCCGAGCAGACCGAGCGGTTCCTGGATCCGACCATCCGCAACCTGCTGCCCGACCCGGCATCACTGACCGACATGGACAAGGCCGCCTCTCGCATCGCCCAGGCGGTGACGGCCAGGGAGAAGGTGGCGATCTTTGGCGACTACGATGTCGACGGCGCCGCCTCGTCGGCGCTGCTCAAGCGCTTCCTCGCACATTTCTCGGTACCGTCGGAGATCTATATACCGGACCGCATCTTCGAGGGTTACGGCCCCAATCCGGAAGCGATGCGCGAACTCGTCTCGCGCGGCGCGACGCTGATCGTCACGGTCGATTGCGGCACCAATAGTGCTGCTTCCATCGACGCCGCGAAGGCCGCCGGCGCCGACGTCGTGGTGCTCGATCACCATCAGGTCGGCGGGCCGTTGCCGGCAGCGGCTGCGGTCGTCAACCCAAATCGCGAGGACGACCTTTCCGGGCAAGGCCATCTCTGTGCCGCCGGCGTCGTCTTCCTTTGCCTGGTGCAGACGGCGAAGATCCTGCGCGGCCGCCTGCCGGATGCCGCACCGCCGGACCTGCTTGCTCTGCTCGACCTGGTGGCGCTGGGCACTGTCTGCGACGTGGTGCCGCTCACCGGTGTCAACCGCGCCTTCGTCGTCAAGGGGCTGCAGGTGGCGCGGCAGCAGAGAAACGAAGGGCTGGCGGCGCTGGCGCGGGTCTCACGTATAGGCGAGCCGATCAGCACATTCCATCTGGCCTTTCTGATCGGTCCGCGCATCAACGCTGGCGGGCGCATCGGCGACGCAGCACTTGGCAGCCGCCTGCTTGCAACCGACGACCCGGTCGAGGCGCGCACCATCGCCGAGACACTGGACCGGCTCAACCAGGAGCGGCAGTCGATGGAGCAGGAGATGCTGGCCGCGGCGCGCTCAGAGGCCGACGCCGAGCTTGCCGGCGGCAATGGACCGGCCATCGTGGTCACAGCCAGCAGCAACTGGCATCCGGGCATTGTCGGCCTGCTTGCCTCGCGGCTCAAGGACCATGCAAGACGGCCGGCCTTTGCCATCGCCTTCAACGCCAATGGTGTCGGTACGGGGTCAGGCCGTTCGGTGTCGGGCTTCGACCTCGGCCGGCTGGTGCGCGAGGCTGCCGATGCCGGGCTGATCGTCAAGGGCGGCGGCCACGGAATGGCGGCCGGCATCACTGTCGAGCGGGCGAAGCTCGGCGAACTCAGGGCTTTCTTCGAAGAGCGCGCGGCGGTGGATGTGTTCCGCCTGCAAGGCGAGGAGAGCCTGGCGATCGACGGCGCGCTTGCCGCCGAGGGCGCGACGCTTGCGCTGCTCGATGCACTTGAGAGGGCAGGGCCGTTCGGCGCAGGGCATGTCGCGCCGGTGTTCGCGCTGCCGCGTCACCGGCTTGTCGATGCGCGGGCGGTCGGCAGCAACCACATCCGCGCCGAACTGCAGTCGGAAAGCGGCGGCCGCATCCAGGCGATCGCCTTTCGCGCCGTCGATACTGCGCTCGGCGAATTCCTGTTCAAGAACAGGGGCAAGCCGGTGCATGTCGCCGGCTCGCTGTCGGGCAACCACTGGAACGGCAACCGCACGGTGCAATTTCGTATCGTCGACGCGGCGCTTGCCTGAGAGCTCGCGGACCGCCCTGCCTAAGCGAGGACGGTCTGCAGCCGCGTCAGGTCGCCGATCTGCGCCATCGTTGCCTGGTAGCCGATACGGATCGCTTCGTCGGCGCGGTGGAATTCGGTCAGGCCGATATGGCTGAGCTTCGGCTGCAGCGATATGTCCGGCGGGTCACCGGCCAGCCTGGCGCGCGAAATGCGGTCCTGGATGATGTTGAAGGCTTCTACCATGACGCCGGTGATGCCGAGCCGCGTCTCGCGCGACTGGCGTTCGGGATCGGCGTGGCCGGCCCGCGGCGCGTCTTTCTCGATGACCAGCTCGCCGGCGCTGTGCTTGATCACCGCGGCGCGGCCGAACAGATCGTAGTGGAGGTTCACCGCAACCACGAGCGGCTGCTCGTAGGCACGGCAAACCGAGACCGGCACCGGATTGACCAGGGCGCCGTCAACCAGCACACGCCCATTGCAGGCGACCGGCTCGAACACGCCGGGCAGCGCGTAGGAGGCGCGCATGGCGGTGCTCAACGAGCCGCTCGACAGCCAGATCTCATGGCCGGTGCGGATTTCCGAAGCGACGCAGACGAATGGTTTTGGCAGATCCTCGAAGCGGATGCCGGCTATGTGCTCGCGCAGCCGCGCATCGAGCTTCATGCCACCGAACAGACCGCTGCCGCGTAGATTGAGATCGAGAAGGCCAAAAATGCGCCGCCTGGTCAGGCTGCGCGCGAATTCTTCCAGCTCGTCGAGCTTGCCGGCAACATAGCAGCCGCCGACCAGCGCGCCGATCGAGGTGCCGGCGATCATCGACACTTCGATGCCGGCTTCGTCAAGCGCGCGCAGCACGCCGATATGCGCCCAGCCGCGCGCACAGCCGCCACCCAATGCCAGAGAAATCCCTGTTTTGCCCGGAGATTTGGTTTCGGATGCGCCTGCGGCCGAAGAGAGGCCATTGGCCTCCCGAACGTCAGGTCTGTTGCGCAATGACGCCCAGTCGAGCATCACAATCTCCCTTGTCCCACGGTCATCCTACAGGCGGGCCGTATCGAAATCATGAATATACGTGGCTGAAGTGCTGCGAATGGTTCATATTGATGGTGTATTGGGCTTTCGATAGGTTTTTTCCGCATCGAACAGCGGCTTGCTGCCGTCGCTGGCAAGCGTCCCTTTGCCATCGCTCAGCCCCACCGTCCGATAAAAGCATGAACGTCGGCCGGTGTGACAAGTTGCTTCATGACCCAGCACTTTGACGCGCAACCATATCGCGTCCTGGTCACAATCCGTGAGCATGTCGACGACCTGCTGGACATTGCCCGAGGTTTCGCCCTTCTTCCACAGCCCGTTGCGCGAACGCGACCAGTAGTGCGCGATGCCGGTCTCGAGCGTCAGCGCCAGCGCCTCGGCATTCATATGCGCGACCATCAGCAGCATGCCGTCTTCGACATCGGTGACCACGACAGTGACGAGGCCGGCAGCATCGAAGCGCGGTGAAAGGACCGTGCCTTCCTCGAGTGCCTTCTTGTCTGTTGGAGCTTTCGGGAATTCCAATGCCGACATTCGCCGGTCCTTATCTAGCGAAGCCGGCAAGCCGATCAGATCCTGCTGCCGCGCACCATTGTGACGAAGCGGACCTGCTCTTCGGGTGTGTCCTTGAAGACGCCGGTGAAGGTTGAGGTCAGCGTGGTCGAGCCCTGCTTGCGGATGCCGCGCATGGCCATGCACATATGCTCCGCCTCAAGCATAACGGCCACGCCGCGCGGATTGAGCACGTCCTGGATGACGCCGGCAATCTGCGCGGTCATCGCTTCCTGGGTCTGCAGGCGATGGGCGAAGATGTCGACGACGCGGGCGATCTTGGACAGGCCGACAACCTTGCCGTCAGGCAGATAGCCGACATGCGCCTTGCCGATGATCGGCACCATGTGATGCTCGCAATGCGAGTGGAAGGATATGTCCTTGACGAGGACGAGATCGTCATAGCCGGCGACTTCCTCGAAGGTGCGGCCAAGTTCCTCGGCCGGGCACATATCATAGCCGTTGAACATTTCGCTGAACGCCTTGGTGACGCGCTTCGGCGTGTCGATCAGGCCCTCGCGGTCAGGGTTGTCGCCGGTCCAGCGCAACAAGGTGCGCACGGCGGCTTCGACTTCGGCCTCGCTCGGCCGGTCGGTGACCGGCTTTTCCATATAGGCGGACCGCGGCATGAGTTTCTTGATAACGGCGTCCATAAAGGCGTCTCCCGTAGTTCCTCTCTCAGGAGGAACGAGTTGAACGGACCACGACCTTTCGGGTGTCAGAAACTCGCCCGGTTTCCAGCCCGTAAGTGGCGTGAACAGAATTGGGTATGACGAGGTTTGTGGTCGCCTTGTCGATACCCGACTATCGCCATTATATATGTTCGTGCCGAGCGAAAGGAAGACGCCAGAGCGGCAATGACTGTTCGCTGGGCGGCGACGGATTGGAAAAATATGATCGACGATGTCTACAATGCGAAAATTCTGGGTTTTGCCGGAAACATCGCACGGATCGGCCGGCTCGAGCGGCCCGACGCAACCGCACGAGCACATTCCAAGCTGTGCGGCTCGACGGTGACCGTCGATCTGAAGATGGATGATGGCGTCGTCAGCGATTTCGCGCATGATGTGAAGGCCTGTGCGCTTGGCCAGGCGTCGTCTTCGATCATGGCGCAGCATGTCGTCGGCGCCAGCGCCGAAGAATTGCGCAGCGTGCGCGAGACGATGCTGAAGATGCTGAAGGAAAATGGCCCGCCGCCCGAAGGCCGCTTCGCCGACCTGAAATACCTGGAACCGGTGCGCGACTACAAGGCGCGCCACGCCTCGACCATGCTGACGTTCGACGCAGTGGTCGATGCGATCGGCCAGATCGAAAAAAAGAAGCGGGCGGAAGAGGCGGCTTAGATCTCGGCAAGGAAACGCCGGCTTTCGGCGAATTCCGCCCGGACCCAGTCGGCAAAAGCCCTGGCCGGCTCGGAAAGGTCATTCAGCCTTCTGGCCACCAGCCAATAGGCGCCGGACGCGACGTCGATGTCGAAAGGCTTGACCAGCGCGCCGGACGCAAGTTCTTCGCCGATCTGCAAAAGATCGCCCAGCGCGACACCATGTCCAAGCAAGGCTGCCTGCTTCGAAAGCGAAGCATCCGCCAGCATCGGACCACGCGCAGGCACGGTATCAGCCGTGACGCCCGCCGCTTCGAACCAGCGCGCCCAAGCCTGACGGTTTTCTTCGTGCAGCAATGTATAGCGACCAAGGTCGATCGGCTTTTCCAGAGCTGGGCCGGATGCAAGAAGCGCCGGCGACAGAACTGGTGAATCGACGACCGCGGCAAGCTGTTCGGCTTCGCTGCGTGGCCATGAGGTGGCGTGCGCACTGAAGCGTAGGGCAAGTTCGGGCTGATCGCTGCGAAACTCTATCAACCTCGGGTCGACCTCAAGGGAAACGTCGATATCGGGTCGCAACTCGCGAAAGCGGTTGAGCCGCGGCACCAGCCATACGGATGCAAGCGACGGCTCGACGCTGACACGGACCACGGACTGCGTCGGGGCCGCCGTCAATTCCGAAAGCAGCCTGTCGATGCCCTCGAAACTTCTGACCAACTGGTCGAGCAGCCGCCGGCCGGTGTCGGTCAACTCGACGCGGCGATGATGGCGGAAGAACAGAGGTTGGCGCAGGAAGGCTTCGAGCTCGCGGATCTGGCGGCTGATCGCCGCCTGCGAAACATAAAGCTCCTCGGCCGCACGGCTGAAGCTCAGGTGACGACCGGCTGCTTCGAAGCTTCTGAGAGCCGTCAGGGGGAGGTGTCCGCGCTTCATTCGCATAACTCAGAGTTATCTGACGTGGACGTTATACTCGTTTGAACAGCAAGGCCAGCGGCGCTCTAATCGGTGCTCAAGGAGTGCCGCTATGATCCAGTTTCTCAATATTCTGGGCGATGTCGTGCGGATCGCGACGTTTCAACGGTACGACGAGAAACCGCGTAGGGATCGGTGCGAGGAGAGGCCACCGACTGGCGTCGCCGTATGCCGGAAGCCGACGCCCGACCGCTGCCCGGTTCGCCGTACCAGGCCATGATGGGATTGCCGGACGGCATTGCGTTCCTGGCCCGATGCGCACATCTATCGTGTAGGGAAACGCGATGTGGAGACTGCAGTGGTCGGCCAACATCGGCAAGCGCACGGCGCCGGGCCGATTCGACAAGGACGCAATTGGCCCGGCCCGTGGCGCAAGACGCCGGGCCGCCTCCTCGGCACGTCGCTCGTCCGGCTCTACCAGCTGACGCTGTCCGGCTTCGTCGGCAATTCCTGCCGGCATCTGCCGACCTGTTCCGAATATACGCACGAGGCGATCGCCCGGCATGGGCTGTGGGCCGGTGGCTGGATTGGGTTTTTCCGGGTGCTGCGCTGCGGGCCGTTTGGCACGCACGGCATCGACCGCGTGCCTGATGTGCTGGGCGATCGCTACCTCTGGTTCACGCCATGGCGGTACTGGCTGATCGGGAAAAAACGTGGCGACCTGGACAGCTGAACGCAACTGTTCGGTACACAACCGGACCGCCTTTACGATCTGGTAGGGTTAACCGAAGCTTGCGCGGACATAGCGCATTTAAGACAAAATCGAGACAAGACGCCTCGCTAAGCCGCTCCTGACACCCCTTCAGGAGAGATTACCAAATGCGCCGGATAGATCGTCTTCCCTTCGTTTTCGCCGTGGTTCTCTATGTCCTGGCGTGGCTGTTGGGTTTTCCGATCCGTGCGCAATCGGCGCCGCTCGCGGACGTCGAATGCACGCTGATCGTCGACGCCGCAAGCGGCGAGACGCTGTATCGCCAAGGGACCTGCAACCAGCGCTTCAGCCCCGCCTCGACATTCAAGGTTCCGCTGGCGCTGATCGGCTATGACGCCGGAATCCTGAGCGACGAGCACACGCCGAGCTGGGAGTACAAGGCGGAGTTCAACGCGCCGAAACGGGACCGCAAGACCGTCGACCCGACGATTTGGGAAAGGGATTCGGTCCTTTGGTTCTCACGCGAGATTACGCAACAGCTCGGCAGCAAACAGTTTGCCGGCTATGTGTCCAGATTGGACTATGGCAACACCGACGTCTCCGGCACTGCCGGCAGGAATGACGGACTCACCCATTCCTGGGTGAACTCTTCGCTTGAGATATCGCCGATCGAGCAGGTCGATTTCCTGCGCAAGCTGCTGGCGCGGAAACTGCCGGTCTCGGACAAGGCCCATGCGATGACCAGTGCGATTGTCCCGACCTTCCGGGCAGGCGGCTGGACGGTGCAGGGCAAGACTGGAACGACCAGGCTTGGCGACAGCGCCGACAAGCGCTCGCTTGGCTGGTTTGTCGGCTGGGCGCAGACGGACGCCCGCAAGATCGTCTTTGCCCGCCTGGTAGTCGATACGAAACGTTCCGACACGCCAAAGGGGCTCAAGACGCGGGCGATGTTCCTGAAAGAGCTGCCGAATCTCCTCAGGTGACCTACATCCGGCTTTACGGCGCCGAAAACTGTCCATAAAAGACCGCTCGCCGCCGGACGCATCCGGCACTTACTGATGCATGTCGTAGCCCCAAAACCGCTAGGCAGTTTTGGGCGACATGCATTTCACCACCCGCGCTCGTTTGCGGGACTGGATAGGAGAATCTTATGCTGAATTCCGTTTCCCTGACATTTCCCGATGGCTCCGTCCGCGACTATGACGCGGCGATGACCGGCGCCGGCCTGGCGGAATCGATCTCGAAGTCGCTGGCCAAAAAGGCCGTCGCCTACAGCATCGACGGCACGCTGCGCGACCTTTCCGACCCGATCGGCAGATCAGGCAAAGTCGAGATCATCACCCGCGAGGACCCGCGTGCGCTGGAGCTCATCCGCCACGACGCAGCGCATGTGCTGGCCGAAGCCGTGCAGGAACTTTGGCCGGGAACGCAGGTGACCATCGGGCCGGTGATCGAAAACGGATTCTACTACGATTTCGCCCGCAACGAGCCGTTCACGCCCGACGATTTCCCGGTGATCGAGAAGAAGATGCGCGAGATCATTGCGCGCAACAAGCCGTTCACCAAAGAGGTCTGGTCGCGTGAAAAGGCGAAAAAAATCTTTGCCGACAAGGGCGAGCGCTACAAGCTCGAGTTGATCGACGCCATCGCCGAGGATCAGGACCTCAAGATCTATGCACAGGGCGACTGGTTCGATCTTTGCCGCGGCCCGCATATGGCCTCGACCGGCCAGATCGGCAACGCCTTCAAGCTGATGAAGGTCGCCGGCGCCTATTGGCGCGGCGACAGCAACAACCCGATGCTGACCCGCATCTACGGCACGGCCTGGGCCGATCAGGCGCAGCTCGAGGCCTATCAGACGATGCTGGAGGAGGCCGAGAAGCGCGACCACAGGAAGCTCGGCCGTGAGATGGACCTGTTCCATTTCCAGGAGGAAGGCCCCGGGGTCGTGTTCTGGCACGCCAAGGGCTGGAGGATGTTCCAGAACCTGGTCAATTACATGCGTCGCCGCCTCGACGAGCAGGGCTATCAGGAGGTCAACGCGCCGCAGGTGCTCGACAAGAGCCTGTGGGAGACGTCAGGCCACTGGGGCTGGTACCGAGACAACATGTTCAAGGTGACGGTGGCCGGCGACGACACCGACGATGACCGGGTGTTTGCGCTGAAGCCGATGAACTGCCCCGGCCACGTCCAAATCTTCAAGCACGGGCTGAAGTCCTACCGCGATCTCCCGGTAAAACTTGCGGAATTCGGCAATGTGCATCGCTATGAGCCGTCCGGCGCACTGCACGGGCTGATGCGCGTGCGCGGCTTTACCCAGGACGACGCCCACATCTTCTGCACCGAGGAACAGCTCGCCGACGAGTGCATCAAGATCAACGACCTGATCTTGTCGACCTATGCCGATTTCGGCTTCGACGAAATCACCGTCAAGCTGGCGACCCGCCCCGAAAAACGGGTCGGCACCGACGCGATGTGGGATCATGCCGAGGGCGTGCTGCAGGACGTGCTCGACAAGATCGCGGCGCGGTCGGGCAACCGGATCAAGACGGGCGTCAATCCGGGCGAGGGCACGTTCTACGGGCCGAAGTTCGAATATGTGCTGAAGGACGCCATAGGCCGCGACTGGCAATGCGGCACGACGCAGGTTGATTTCAACCTGCCGGAACGGTTCGGCGCCTTCTACATCGGCTCGGATTCGGAAAAGAAGCAGCCGGTGATGGTGCATCGCGCCATCTGCGGCTCGATGGAGCGGTTTCTCGGCATCCTGATCGAGAATTATTCCGGCCATTTCCCGCTCTGGTTTGCGCCGCTGCAGGTGGTGGTGGCGACGATCACTTCCGATGCCGACGATTACGCGCGAAAGGTCGTTGCGCAGCTGAAGGCGGCCGGGCTGATCGCCGAAGCAGATCTGCGCAACGAGAAGATCAACTACAAGGTCCGCGAGCATTCGCTGGCCAAGGTCCCGGTCATCCTCGTCTGTGGCAAGCGCGAGGCCGAGGAAGAAACGGTCAATGTCCGCCGTCTCGGGTCGCGCGACCAGGAATCGCTCGGCCTCGCAGCTGCCGTGAGGCTGCTTGCCGACGAGGCGGTGACACCCGACCGCAAGCGCCGCGCAGCCTGAGCCTGCCGACCTGCAATGAATGGCGGTGGAGCAATCCACCGCCATTTTTCATGTGCCTGTCACGCCGCGCCCAGTTGCCGGCGCGACGCATGCGCAAGGCAGCTTAGACAGGCAGGGCTCAGTCGGCGCTTTCCTCGGAATCGATGGCCGAAGCCTCGGTGGCCAGAACTTCGATGTCCTGGTTGTGTCCGGCAACCACGGTAAAATCCTTCTGGTAGATGCGGTCGCGGTTCTTGGCGATGATGGTGTAGTCGCCCTCGGCCAGCACCATCGAGGCGAAGGCGCCGACGGTTTCCTTGATCGGATCGCCGGACTCGTTGAGCAGCGACCAGGAGGTGTCGGCGATCGCCTCGCCGCCTGACTCGCGCACCAGCTTCATGGTCATCTCGGCCGCACGGTGCTCGACGGTCGCTTCGGTCAGCTTGCCGGCCTCGACGCGGATGTCGGAGCGGATGACCGCGTTCACCGCACCATAAGTCGACACGACATGGTAGGTGCCGGCATTGAGCCGCACGACGCTGTTCGGCTCGACATCGGGTATGATCAGAGCGCGATCGCCATCGGCCGCGGCGTGGCTCTCATAGATCGAAAAGCGCAGCTTCTTCGGCGGTATGCGCACTCCTCCCGACAGCACGGCATCGAGCTTGAGGCCGCCGGCATCGAGCACGAGGCTCTCGCGCTTGGCTTCCTTGCCGACTGTGATGCGCTTGGTGGCGCCGGCCCGCCCGTAGGAGGCGTGGACCAGATACGAACCCGGCTCGAGCTGGAATACGGCGGTGCCGCCATGAGCCGAGGCGACCATCGGCAGCTTGCCGTCGCTGGCCGATTCGGGCTTGAAGACGCGCCAGACGATGCCGCGCGTGATGTCGGCGCCCTTGTCGGTCAATTGCGCCGACAGCGTGATTGCCCCGCTGCTCCCCAACGCCAGCGATGTCTCGCTTTTTGGAGGCGCATAGCCCGAAATTCCGGGAAGTTTCAGCTCGCCGAGGCCGTCCACATCCTGGGCGACGGCAAGCGAAACCGGCACCATCAACAGTGCGGCAGCGACCCATATCAGGAAAAGACGCAATGTCCCCTCAAACATGCCTTGCGTTGAAGCCCAAGGCGGTGGCAATTTCAAGGCTTAAGAGTCCGGTCGGCTTCTGCTACAGGGCTCTTTGTCCGGCGCGCCGCGCCAATGCCCAAGCCGCCCGATGTCCCGATGGTGCGCTTCAGCTCAAATTCCAGGAGACTTGCGCCCATGGCGTCGCCGATCATCGATTTTCTGCTGACCCGAAATTCCGCGCCGATCCCGGATTTGAAAGAACCGGCACCCGGCGATGCGGAGATTGCGACGATGATCGCCGCAGCCTCGCGGGTGCCGGACCATGGCCGGCTGGAGCCCTGGCGTTTCATCTTGTATCGCGGCGAAGCTCGCATCGAGATCGGCAAGAAGCTGGCGGCACTTGCCGAACAGCGTGAAGGGCCGCTGCCGGAAGGCCGCCGCAACCAGGAATTGGCGCGCTTTTCGCGGGCGCCGCTGGTCATCGGCGTGATCTCGATCCCCAGGGAAAATCCAAAGATCCCGCAATGGGAGATGTTCCTGTCCGGCGGCATGGCGGCGATGAACCTGATGCTTGCCGCCAATGCGCTGGGCTACGGCACCAACATGATCAGCAACTGGTATTCCGACGTGCCCGAGGGCAGGGCGATCCTCGGCCTGGCCCCGCATGAGCGGGTCGTCGGTTTCGTCCATATCGGCTCCTATCAGGGGCCAGCGCCGGAACGACCACGGCCCGATCCGGCAAAGCTCTATGCCGATTATTCGGGGCCGTGGGTGGGATAATTTCGGCGCGGAACAGTCTTAAGCGCCAAGCCCAGCTACCCTGGCCCGCGCCAGGAGCCGCTCGGCGAGCTTGAGATGCGGCCGGTCGTACATCTTGCCGTCGATGCCGACGACGCCTGGATTTCCTGCCGCCTTGAACGCCTCGACGATCGCCAGGGCGCTTTTCACCGCTTGCGCCGAAGGCGTGAAAGCAGCGTTGATGACCGGCACCTGCGCCGGATGGATCGCCATCTTGCCGGTGAAGCCGTCGCGCTCGGCCTCCGCGCATTCGGCCTCGAAGCCTGCCATGTCACGAAAGTCCGGAAAGACTGTGTCGATCGCCGCGACCTCCGCGGCACTTGCGGCGAGGATGGTCATGGTGCGGGCGAGGCGGAACACAACCGTGTAGCGGCCGTTCTCGTCGCGCGCGGCGCGCGCGCCGATTGCCGCCGACAAATCCTCCGCGCCCCAGGTGACGCCGGCAAGCCGCGCGCTTGCACGGGCGTAGGTCGCTGCTGCCAGAACGCCGGCGGCGGTTTCAGTGATGATCGGCAGGATCCTTATAGCTCCATCCGGCAGGCCGCTTTCAGCTTCGTGCACCCTGAGCTTGGCCGAGAGATGCTGGACATCCAGTCCGCCGTTCGACTTAGGCAGCATGATGCCGTCTGGTTTTGCTGGCACGAGCGCCGCCAGATCGTCGTCGGTCAGTCCGGTCGAAAGGTCATTGACGCGCACATAAATCAAGGAGCTGGTTCGGTGCCTGTGTGCGGCGATGAAACGCGCCGCTGTATCGCGCGCCAGACCCTTGTTCTGCGCGGCAATCGAATCCTCGAGGTCGACGATGACCACGTCGGCGCCCACGTCAAAGCCCTTCTCCAGCTTCTTTTCCGAATCGCCGGGAACGAAGAGCAGAGAACGCATCGGCTATGCCTTTTTCATCATCATGGCTTGCCTCGTGCATTTGGCAACCAGCACGTCGTTCTGGTTATAGGCGCGATGCTCGAACTCGACGATGCCGCGGTCCGGTTTCGATCTGGAATCGCGTACCGAAACCACCGTGGTCTCGACGCGAATGGTGTCGCCATGGAAGACGGGGTGCGGAAACACCGTCTCCCTCATGCCGAGATTGGCGATAGTGGTGCCGACGGTAATGTCGTTGACCGAGATGCCGATCATCAGGCCAAGCGTGAACAGCGAATTGACCAAGGGCTTGCCCCATTCGCTCTTGGCGGCGAAGTCGAAGTCAATGTGCAGCGGCTGCGGGTTCAGCGTCATCACCGAAAACAGCATGTTGTCGCTTTCGGTCACGGTCTTGCGCAGCGTGTGCTTGAACACATGGCCGACAACGAACTCCTCAAGGTAAAGTCCGGCCATTGTCGATCTCCTCCGCTGCTTAAGGGTTGATAGGCGTTGCATACCGGGCTCGCAAGCCAGTTAACGAACATGGTGAACCGTTCGTAAACCATTTGTGCCTACGGTCTCGACAGGGGCCAGAAGCGTTCTGGCAAAGGGCGTAAGCAGGCGACATGGTCGTTTCGCATTTCCTGAAATGGATCCACACGGCGAAGGTGTCGGAGCGCGCTGCGGCGGCAAGCGCGCTGGCTCGCGCCTATGTCGACTCGGACTTGCCTTTCGAGGACCGCTGCGCTGCCGAGGCGGCGCTGACATTGCTGCTCGATGACGCATCGTCGAAGGTGCGGCTGGCAATCGCCGACGCGCTTTCCATGAGCCACTACGCGCCGCCGCAGATCGTCAGCGCGCTGGCTTCGGACCAGCCCGAGGTGGCCGCGTTGGTACTGGCGCGGTCGCCGCTGCTTACCGATGCCGACCTGATCGATCGGGTTGCCGGCGGCCAGAAGGCGACGCAGAAGGTGATCGCCGACCGGCCACGCCTCTCGATGTCGGTTGCGGCGGCGATCGCCGAGATCGGCGAGCCGGAGGCCTGCGCCACGCTGCTCGCCAACAGCGGCGCCGACATCGCATCGATCAGCTTTCGCCGCATGGCCGAGCGGCACGGCCATCTGCCTCTGGTGCGCGAGGCGCTGATTGCCGACGCACGCCTGCCCGCCGATTGCCGGCATTTGCTGCTGGTCAAAGTGGGCGAGACGCTCAAGGGCTCGCCGCTGGTGCTGGCGCTGATGGGCGCCGCCAGGGCTGAGCGCGTCACCCGCGATGCCTGCGTCAAAGCTTCCGTGACATTGATCGAAGGCACGCGTGCCGAGGAACATACAGCACTTGTCGAACATCTGCGTCTGCGCGGCGACCTGACCGCAAGCTTCGTCATCCGCACCATCGCCCACGGCAAGGTCGACTTCTTTGGTTCGGCCCTGGTCGCGCTCAGCCAGCAGTCCGAACAACGGGTGAGCGCACTGCTGGCCGGGGGGCATGACATAGCGTTGCAGGCACTGTTCCGCAGCGCCGGGCTTGCCGCCGCCACCCACGCCATCATCCTGCGTGCGCTGAAGGTCTGGCGCGAGGTCGCCAATGGCAAACGCCTCGCCGGCGTCCAGGAAGTCAGCTGGCTGATGCTGAAGGAATTGGGCGGGCAGTCCGCCGAAGGCGATCTCGCCCGGCTGGTCAAGTCGATCCATCTCGACGCGCTGCGCGAGAACGCACGCGGCCACGCGCTGGCGATCGCGGCTGCTTAAACCCGGTCCTTCGCGAAAAAATCCGGAAAATCTTCGATCGCGGCGGCAATGATGCGCAGCGAGGCGGCGATATGCAGCATTTCGGCTGCTTCGCTTCGCTCCGCGATGCCAGCTGCATATTGCCTGGCGACGGCGACGGTCGCCGTCGGCGGCTCGCCGGACCGCCTGAACAGCAGTTCGCGCGCCAGACCGCGCAGGAAATTGGCGATGGAAAGTGCTGTTTCAGGCGGGATCGCGGAACTCTGTTGCGCGTTGCGCAGCCGCAGGATTTCGAGGCCGACAGTAACGGCAGCAATGCCGCCGGCGAGAACGGCGTCGCCTTTCTCGCCGGCGTTCTGCAGCAGCGGCATCAACTGATTGACCCGATCATAGGCAAGGCTCTCGAAAGCCAGCCGCCGCGGCATACGCTCATGTAGACAGAGGCGGGCAAGATCTTCGCGCATGGCTTGCAGGATGCGGTTGACGGTGACCCAGGGGCCGGCGGGCAGCACGATGGCGAAGACGCCGATCGCCAGAAGAATGCCGACCAGGACCGATGCCGAATTGGCGAAGAACGGAAACGGATCGTAGGTCATCGCCTGATGTGGGCTGAGGAAGGCGAGGAAATTGATGGCAAAGGCCGTTGCCACGCCGACATAGCGCGGATTGGCCATGCCCAGTGCCGCTGGTACCAGGATCGGGACGACAATGACCATGAACCAGCCGAAGCCTGGCAAAACCGGAAGCGCCAACTGGCCGATGAGAAACGCAAAGGGCAGGGCGAGCAACGTGCCCTCGAAGAAGTTCCATGCCGACCGGATTGGATCGGGGCGAGCGGCGAACAGGCTGGAGACGACGGCGACGAGAATGACCGTGCCCGTCGCGCCCGACCATTTCGTCGCCAGCCAGAGGCCGGCGACCAGGAGCGTGGCGATTGCTGCGCGCACGGCATTGCGCGATGCCGCACGGTAATCGCGGTGCACCACCAGCGCCGGCTGCCGCCGTTCGCGACTGGCACGAGACGGGGGAGAGCGGAGTGCATCCAGGCCGCGCAGCACTTGCTGCATGGCCTCGGCGAAGTCGGCGGCAATGGTTAGGCGGGTGACAGTGCCAGCCCAGTCAATGTCTTGCCCGGCCGCGACGTCAGGCATCTGCCGCGCCTTGCCGGCGATTGCGTCGAGCCGCGCCACCCAGGGCGCCGTATCGTCCAGCGCGCCCGACTTGGCTACCAGTTCGCCGACAACGGCCTGCAACTCGGCGCGAACGGGGATGAGGGCTGCATTCTTCGGAGCGGCATGGCCATGCAGCGCACGCGCCGCTGACAGCGCCGACAGAAGCTGACCGATGGTACGCCGGACCGGATAGGCGCGGGTGGCGAGGCTAGGCCCCTCCAGCCTTGCGTAGGTGCGCATCTCGCCGAGCGTCTGGACATCGCCGATCAGCTTGCGGTGCAGCCCGGCAAGCTTTTCCGCATCGCCGCCGGAAAAAGCGCCGTCCGCGTAGGCCGCCAGGTCGAGAATGCTGCGTTTCAGTCTTGAGATGATGGCGTCGGCGGCCAGTTTCGGCAGGATCAGCCGGCTGGTCAGCGCAGCGCAGGCGATACCAAGCACGATTTCCGCGCAGCGCGCCACGGCGAGATCGATGACGAGGTGCGGCTGGCCGAAAGCCGGCAGGCCGATGATCATCGCGGTGTAGCCGGCAAGCGCCGCGCCATCGGCCTCCGGATTGCGTAGCAGCGACGAGACCAGCGTGCAGAAGCCGATCCAGACGGCAAGAAGTGCAACCAGCAACCACGAGTTGGCACCGAAAACAGTGGTAATGCCGATCGCCGCCAGCGCGCCGGCAAGCGTGCCGAGGAGACGATAAAACCCCTTCGCCAGCACCATGCCGGCGACCGGCTGTGCGACGATGAACACCGTCATCATCGCCCATTGCGGGTGGTCGAGCTTCAGCGCATAGGCGGCCAAAAGCGCGATGAGGCCGGCCGAAACGGTGCGCAGGGCAAAAATCCAGTCCGAGCGCGTCGGCCGCGTCAGGCCAGCGATCCGCGTGCCGATATCGTCCTTCAGCCGCGCCCAGATCAAGTGCTCGTCTCCAGCTCAGAAGGCCAAGCTAGCGGCGGGAGCTCAGATATCCAGCACTTCCGTCTCGGCGAATTCCGCGCGTTCCTGGATGAAGCGGAAGCGGGCCTCAGGTTTGGTCCCCATCAATGCGTCGACCGCATCCTTGGTCGCCGCCTCGGCGTCGATCACATCGACCCTGAGCAGCGTGCGCTTTTTCGGGTCCATGGTGGTTTCCTTGAGCTGGGCAGCCATCATTTCGCCCAGCCCTTTGAAGCGGCCGATTTCGACCTTGCCGCGCCCGGTAAATTCGGTGCGCAAAAGTTCGTCCTTGTGCGCGTCGTCGCGGGCATAGGCGACCTTGCCGCCCTGCCGGATCGAATAAAGCGGCGGCACCGCCAGATAGAGATGGCCGCCGCGGACTAGGCTTGGCATCTCCTGGTAGAAAAAGGTGATCAGCAGCGAGGCGATATGGGCGCCGTCGACGTCGGCATCGGTCATGATGATGACCCGGTCGTAACGCAGGTCCTCGTCGCGGTATCTCGAGCGCGTACCGCAGCCAAGCGCCTGGATGAGGTCGGATATCTGCTGGTTGCCGGCCAGCTTGTCGCTGCCGGCGCTGGCGACGTTGAGGATCTTGCCGCGCAGCGGCAGCACCGCCTGGCTGGCGCGGTCGCGCGCCTGCTTTGCCGAACCGCCGGCCGAATCGCCCTCGACGATGAAGAGCTCGGCACCGGCGGCAGCATTCTGCGTGCAATCGGCGAGCTTGCCGGGCAGGCGCAGCTTGCGCACCGCACTCTTGCGCGACACTTCCTTTTCCTGGCGGCGGCGCACCCGCTCGTCGGCGCGCGCGATCACCCATTCGAGCAGTTTCGACGCTTCCTGCGGATTGTCGGCCAGCCAGTGGTCGAATGGGTCGCGGATAGCGCTTTCGACGATGCGGATCGCCTCGATCGTCGCCAGCCTGTCCTTGGTCTGGCCGACGAATTCCGGTTCGCGGATGAACACCGACAGCATGCCCGCCGCCGAGATCATCACATCCTCGGATGTGACGATCGAAGCGCGCTTGTTGCCGACCAGGTCGGCATAAGCGCGCAAGCCGCGTGTCAGGACGTTGCGGAAGCCGGCCTCATGCGTGCCGCCCTCGGCGGTCGGAATGGTGTTGCAATAGGAATTTATGAAACCGTCGCCGCCGAACCAGGTCACGGCCCATTCGAGCGAGCCGTGACCGCCCTGCTTCTCGCTCTTGCCGGCGAACATTTCACGGGTCACCTGGAATTCGTCGCCGAGCGAGGCTTTCAGATAGTCCTTGAGGCCGCCCGGAAAATGGAATTCTGCCTTGGCCGGCGTCGTGTCCTTTTCCTTGATCAGCGAGGGATCGCAGGTCCAGCGGATTTCGACACCGCCGAACAGGTAGGCCTTTGACCGCGCCATGCGGTAGAGCCGCGCCGGCTCGAAAGCAGCACCCTTGCCAAAAATCTGCTCGTCTGGATGGAAGCGGATCTTCGTGCCGCGGCGGTTGTGCACCTCGCCGAGCTGCTCAAGGCCGGTCACCGGAACGCCTCGCGAGAAGCGCTGGCGATAGAGCTTGCGCCCAATCGCGACCTCGACCTCGAGATGGTCGGACAGCGCGTTGACGACGGAAACGCCGACACCGTGCAGGCCGCCGGACGTCTCGTAAACCTTGCTGTCGAACTTGCCGCCTGAATGCAGCGTCGTCATGATGAGTTCGAGCGCCGGCTTCTTGAATTTCGGGTGCGGATCGACCGGAATGCCGCGGCCATTGTCGGTAACTGACAGGTATCCGTCGGCGGACAGCTCGACATCGATGAAGGTCGCATGGCCGGCGACTGCCTCGTCCATCGAATTGTCGATGACCTCGGCAAACAGATGGTGCATCGCCTTGTCGTCGGTGCCGCCAATGTACATGCCCGGGCGCCGTCGCACCGGCTCCAGCCCCTCCAGCACCTCGATGTCGGCGGCACTGTAGCTCTCGCTGGCGTCGCGGGGCGCCGGCCGCTTCGCCGCCTGCACCAGCGGGTCGGCCGGGCGCGCGGCGGCGCGAGCCGGCTGCGGCTGCTTGTCCAATTTGGCGAAAAGGTCGTTGTTGTTGTCCATGCCGATCCTGGATTCCGATGCTGCGAATCACCACGCGATACTGCCACGCTTTTCGCGGGCAGGCGACGGAGGTTCCTGTTACGTTCGAGGATAGAGCCTCTTACTGCAAAACCATTCGGCAGCCAAGCGGCGGAAATGGGGTCGAAGTTGGAGCATCGACGTTTTGTAAACCCTGTCCGAAGGTTACGCCGGAAGATTGGCTAAAAAAGGTATTTGCGGACTGTCGCTGACCTAGAATGCAGCGGAACCCTCAAGAGGCTGTCGCTTAAACATGTTGGATTACAGTTCGCTCCTGCTCGCGGCGGCGCTGTCGGGCACGTGCCTCAGCATCACCATGTTTGCGATCTGGTTCAGCGCGCCACAGGCACGCTTTGTGCTGACGGTGGCGTGCGGCATTCTCGTGCTTGTCGCACATGTAGTGTTGTTCTGGCATTACACTAGGGATCCAAGCGCCTGGCTTTGCCAGATCGTGCTTGTGCTTCTCAGCCTCGGCTTCCTGATTATCTGCCTGTCGGCCATGCAATATCTCAGCATAGGCGACTACAGGCGCGCCATCTTGCCGACCTTGGTTGCGATGGCTGTTTGCACGGGCGCGACGTATCTCGGGTTTGATGGTGTCGGCTTTATCGTCACCTACGCCACGGTAACGGCGCTGCTCTCGCTCATCGGGGCGATGTTCTGGATTGAGGGTGGTCACGATCGCCGGATATTGCTGGTCGTCTCGTTCCTGAGCGGCGTCTGTGCCCTGTCGTTCGGACTTTGCGGCGCGGTCCTGCTGGTCAAGGGCCAATGGGTGCTCGGTGTTGCGCCCGACAATTGGGCCGAGCGGGTGAATTCCGTCGTGGCCGTCGCCTGCATGACCGGGCTCGGCGCATTGACGCTCTCCCTGCACCATTTGCAGGCGCAGATCGAATTGAAGGCCGAGACGATGACCGATCCACTGACCGGGCTGATGAACCGGCGGGCGTTGACGGCACTCTACGGCGAGCGGGTCTTCGGTCCGTTCATGTCCGTCGCCATGTTCGACCTTGACCATTTCAAGAGGACGAACGACGTATTCGGTCACCCGGTCGGCGACCAGGTTCTGCGCCGCTTTGCCGCCGTCATCAGGAAATACGCCCGGACCGGCGTCGACGCCTTCCGGTTGGGCGGAGAGGAATTCGTGCTCGTCATGTCGCGGATGACGGAAGAGAAGGCCTATGACGTTGCGAGCAAGATCAGCGTCGCCTTCGGCACGGAAGTCGTAGCCACCCAACTTGGTCCGTTGCGAAGCACAGTCAGCGGCGGCATCGGCTTTGGCGGAACAAGCGGCACCGGTCTCGACGATGTGCTGGCCGAAGCCGACGCAGCACTCTATGCGGCAAAGCGCGCCGGGCGAAATCGCGTCGTCGTCCGGGACCGGGCGAGCAAGGCCGACGGGCCGGCCTTGCGTTCTGCCTGATGAGATTTCTATCTTCTTGTTAGACCACGATCTTGTCCGAAAACCGGGTTCCGCTTTTCGGGATCTGGTCTACTCCGCCGCGCCAAGATATTCCGATAGCGGCGGACAGGAGCAGACAAGGTTGCGGTCGCCGGCGACGTTGTCGATGCGTGACACCGGCGGCCAGTATTTTGCCGCCGTATCGGCATCGCCGGCGGGGTAGGCCGCCTCCAGACGCGAATAGGGATGGGTCCACTGGCCGGCCAATGCCTCGGCGGCGGTGTGCGGCGCGTTGACCAGAGGATTGTCGGCCAACGGCCATTCGCCCTTCGCCACCTTGGCTGCCTCGCCGGCTATGGCGATCATGGCCTCGCAGAAGCGATCCAGCTCGCGCTTGGGCTCGGACTCGGTCGGCTCGACCATCAGCGTGCCGGCGACCGGGAACGACATGGTCGGCGCGTGGAAGCCATAGTCGATCAGCCGCTTGGCGATGTCGTCGACGCTGATGCCGGCGCTGTCCTTGAGCACGCGGGTGTCGAGGATGCATTCATGCGCAACGCGTCCGTTGCGCCCCTTGTAAAGCAGGGGGAAATGCTCGCCAAGCCGCGTCGCCACATAGTTGGCGGAGATGATCGCCGTCTCGGTCGCCTGCTTCAGGCCGGAAGCGCCCATCATGCGGATATACATCCAGGTGATCGGCAGGATCGAGGCGCTGCCGAACGGTGCCGCCGCCACGGCATGGGCCGAGCCTTCGGTGATGTGGCCGGGCAGATATGGCTTCAGGTGCGCCTTGACGCCAATCGGCCCGACACCGGGGCCGCCGCCGCCATGCGGGATGCAGAAAGTCTTGTGCAGGTTCATGTGGCAGACATCGGCGCCGATATCGCCGGGACGGGCGAGGCCGACCAGCGCGTTGAGATTGGCGCCGTCGAAATAGACCTGGCCGCCATGGCTGTGGACGAGGGCGCAGAGGTCGCGCGCGCCTTCCTCGAAGACGCCATGCGTCGAAGGATAGGTGAACATCAGCGCCGCGAGATTATGCGCATGCTCGGCCGCCTTGGCCTGCAGGTCGTCCATGTCGACATTGCCGTCCTCGGTGCAGCGCACGACGACGACGCTCATGCCGGCCATGGCCGCACTTGCGGGATTGGTGCCATGCGCCGAGGACGGGATCAGGCAGACGGTGCGATGGGCTTCGCCGCGTGACAGATGATAGCCGCGAATGGCGAGCAGCCCGGCATATTCGCCCTGGCTGCCGGCATTGGGCTGCAGGGTCACCGCGTCGAAGCCGGTGATCTCAGCCAGCCAGCCTTCCAGCTCGTCGATTATGGCGCGATAGCCTATCGAATGATTTGCCGGCGCGAAGGGATGCAGGTTGGCGACATCAGGCCAGCTCACCGGCATCATTTCGGCGGCGGCGTTGAGCTTCATGGTGCAGGAGCCGAGCGGGATCATGGCGCGGTCAAGCGCCAGGTCCTTGTCGGCCAGCCGGCGCAGGAAGCGCATCATGTCGGTTTCCGAGTGGTTTTCGCGGAAGACGGGCTGGGTGAGGAACTCCTTGCCGCGCGGTTTTCCTGGCATGGAACTGCCGGCGGCAACGCCGGCCTTGGCGCCGAAAAGTGCTGCGATTGCCTCCAGATCGGCTTCGGTGGAGGTCTCGTCGAAGCTGACGCCGACATGGTCGGCGTCGATGACGCGCAGCAGCCGGCCGGTCTTTTCTGCGGCGGCGGCAATCGCGCCAGCACTGCCCCTCACTTCCACGGTCACCGTGTCGAAGCGGCTTTCGCCGACCACCGAAACGCCCGCTGCCTCGAGGCCGGCAGCCAGGCGGTTGGCCAGCGTGTGGACGCGGCCGGCAATCGCCTGCAGCCCGGCAGGGCCGTGCCAGATCGCATAGGCCGTCGCCATATTGGCGAGCAGCGCCTGTGCGGTGCAGATGTTGGACGTCGCCTTGTCGCGGCGGATATGCTGCTCGCGTGTCTGCAAAGCGAGGCGATAACCGGGACGGCCCTTGCTATCCGTCGACTGTCCAACGAGCCGGCCGGGCATCAGCCGCGTCAGCCTGTCGGAGACGGCGCAATAGGCGGCGTGCGGCCCGCCAAAGCCCATCGGCACGCCAAAACGCTGCATCGGGCCGACGGCGATGTCGGCGCCAAGCCTGGCCGGCGCAACGGTCAGCGTCAGGCCAAGCGGGTCGGCGATGAAGACGACCAGCGCGCCGGCAGCACGGGCCTTGTCGATTGCTGCCTTGTGGTCGCCATAGACGCCGAACGTATCGGGCCAGGAGACCAGCAGGGCGGCGGTGTTGTCGTCGATCACCTCGCCGTCCACTTCGATACCGAGCGGCTCGGCGCGGGTGCGCACGACGTCCAGCGTCTGCGGGTGCGGCGTGCCGGCCAGTGCCACCTTGGTGCGCTTGTCGCGATGATGGCGGAGCGCAATGCCGACAGCTTCGGCTACCGCTGTCGCCTCGTCGAGCAGCGAGGCCGATGCTACCGGCAGGCCGGTCAGTTCCGTCACCAGCGTCTGGAAGTTGAACAGCATTTCCAGCCGGCCCTGGCTGATCTCGGCTTGGTAAGGCGTGTAAGCGGTATACCAGGCCGGGTTCTCGAAAAGGTTGCGCTGGATCACCGGCGGCACATGGACGCCATGATAGCCGGCACCGATGAAGCTCTTCAGCACCGTGTTCTTTGCCATCGTCGCCGCGAGCTCGGTCAGCGCTTCCGCTTCGCTTGCCGGGGCGGGCAGGGCCAGCGGCCGGTCAAGCCGGATCGACTTCGGCACTGCCTGGCTGATCAGCGTCTCGACCGAAGGAACGCCAATCGTCGCCAGCATGGCTCTGACGTCATGGAGGCCCGGGCCGATATGGCGAGCCGAGAAGGGGTAGGGTGCTGCGGTCATCTTCCTGGTCCTGCTATCAACCAATATGGGCATTGTAGGCGGCTTCATCGAGGAGCCCGTCGAGCTGGTTTTCATTGGCCAGCTTCATCTTCCACAGCCAGCCGTCGCCGGTTGCCGCCGAATTGACGAGCGAAGGATCCGATGACAGCGCGGTGTTGGCTTCGGTGATCTCGCCGTCGGCCGGCGCGTAGACGTCCGATGCCGCCTTGACCGATTCGACCACTACGGCCGTATCGCCCTTGGCCAGCTTTTTCCCCGGCTCCGGCAGTTCGACAAAGACGAGATCGCCGAGCTGCTGCTGTGCGTAGTCGGTGATGCCGACCGTGGCGATGCCACCCTCGACGCGCAGCCATTCGTGATCTTCGGTGAAATAGGTCTTTGCCATTGAAATCATCCTTTGCGGTAGCGATGCGGCGTGAAGGGCAAGGGGTGGATGTCGACCGGGATTTTCGTCCCGCGGACATCGGCGAACAGTTTTGCGCCGGATTTGGCAAGCGGCGTCTGGACGTAGCCCATGGCGACCGGATGACCGGCCGAGGGGCCGAAGCCGCCTGAGGTGACATGGCCGGCAGGGTTGCCGTCGGCATCGAAAAGGGCAGCACCGGCGCGCACCGGCTGGCGGCCTTCCGGCCTCAGGCCGACGCGTTTTTGCGCCGGGCCGCGCTCCAGGATGGCGCGCAGCGCATCGGCGCCGATGAAGGTGCCAGAGGCGCGAACCTCCTTGGGGATCGCCCACATCAGCCCGGCGCTGGCCGGATCGATCTCCGGCGTGATGTCCAGCCCGTGCAGGCACAATCCGGCTTCGAGGCGCAGGCTGTCGCGGGCGGCAAGGCCGATCCACATCAACCGCTCGTCCTCGAGCAGCCTGGTGACGAGGTTTCGCGCATCCGCTTCCGGCAGACCGATCTCGAAGCCGTCTTCACCGGTATAGCCAGACCGGCTCATGAACCATTTCTCGCGCGGCTCGATACCGTGCATGAACACCAGCGAACCGGTCTCGATGCCGGCGCGGGAGAGGGCGGCCCACGCCTCGGGGCCCTGGACGGCCAGGAAGACGCGGTCGAGCGCGTCCACTTTTACATCGAAATCCCCGGCCAATGCGCGCAGATGTTTTTCGTCGGCGGCGGCATTGCCGGCATTGGCGACCATCATGAAGCGCTCGGCGCCGAGCCTGGTGACGATCAGATCGTCGAGTATCCCGGCCGCCTCGTTGAGGAAGAACGTGTATTTGGACTGGGAAACCTCAAGCGCGCCTGCATCGAACGGGCAGGCGCGGTTCAGAAGCGCTGCTGCCCCCGGACCGCTGATTTCGAACAGCTTCATGTGCGAGATGTCGAACAGGCCGGCATGCTCGCGGCTGTGAAGGTGCTCCTTCATCACGCCGGCCGGATAGGTCAGCGGCATCGACCAGCCGGCGAAGGCGCCAAAGCGCGCACCGGCTGCCACATGCAGATCTTCGAGGGGAAGGTGTTTGGTGTCGTCGCCCGTCATGTCATCTCCAGAGTCGCACGCAAGCGGCCGCGAATGGCGACCAGTCCGTGCCCCTCTGTCTGAAGCCTGAGAGACTCGCGCCCCGTAACTCTGTCGGCAGCGCTTACACCTTCGGCGCGGGGGCAAGCCCCGACTTTCCAGAGTGTCTTTCCCGTCTACGGTTCTTTTGCCTGAGAGATTTCGGGCGATTTCCCCTTCGGCGGCAGCTCTCGCTGCTCTCTCCCGCAAACAGGTAGGACTCGGTCAGGAGCCCTCGACTCGTCATCCATAGCCCGTGGACGACACCTTGTCACCTGCCAGCGACGTTTTTACTGGCCAGTCTTCTGCGGGCCTTCTTTACAGGCAAGACAGGCAAGCCTTCGCTAACCACGCCGCTTGCCGGTTTCTCAAGACCTTGCCGATATACCGGATAAGGGCCGGCAATTACCGGCGGCGGGGCGGGGAAGAAAATGGGCGAATTGATCATGAGCGCGCCGGTGGCCGGGCTGACTTCGAAAAATCGGATCACGGCGGAAGACGTGATCATGCTGCGCCGCGAAGTGTTCGGCGACGGCGTGGTAACGCGCGGCGAGGCCGAGGCGCTGTTTGCGCTCGATGCAACGGCGAGGGACAAATGCGCGGAATGGCTCGAGTTTTTCGTCGAGGCCGTCACCGACTTCATCGTCCACCAGGAAAAGCCGGCGGGCTATGTTTCGCAGGACAATGCCGACTGGCTGATCCGGACGATTTCGCGCGACGGCATGGTCGACAGCCAGACCGAACTCGAGCTGCTGGTGCATGTGCTGGAAGTTGCCAAATCATCGCCGAGCAGGCTTTCCGGCTATGCGCTGGAGCAGGTCGCTCATGCGGTCGTGGGCGGCAAGGGGCCGCTAATGGCCGGCGGCAGGCTTATCCCTGGGTCGATTGCCAAGGCTGAGGTCGAGCTGTTGCGCCGCATTCTTTACGCCTATGGCGGCGATGGCAACATCGCCATCAGCCGCGCCGAGGCCGAGGTACTGTTCGAGATCAACGAGCGGACAGCGGCGGGCGACAACGATCCGTCCTGGAACGATCTGTTTGTAAAGGCGATCGCCAATTTCGTCATGTGTTCGGCCGGCTACGAACCGCCGGTGCGCGACGTGGCGCTGCGCCGGGATTCGTTCTTCGAGCAGGCCGATCCGGAGATCGGCGGTTTCTTCAGCCGTATGGTGTCGGGTGGCCTGTCCGGCATTATGGAGGCCTATCGCTCACCGGGCGACGTCGAGGCCGAATGGGAATCGAGGAACAAGGCAGCCGAGGCTCTGGCCCGCCGCGCCGAGACGGTCGATGCCGGCGAGGCCAAATGGCTTGCTGAACACATCGGCGACCGGCCGCTGCATGAGAACGAGCGCGCGTTGCTGACGCTGATCAAGCATGCCTCGCCGGAAATCCATCCGGCGCTCAAACCGCTGATCGACAAGGTCGCCTGAACAAAAGGCACTAAATCGTCGGTCGTCAGATACCGCCGTACCAGTCGTAGCCATTGTCCTCCCAATAGCCGCCTCTGCCGCCGCCGATATTGGCGAAGCCGTCGACCAGCTCGATCTTGTAGAGATATTTCGGCATCTTGTAGCCGAGTTGGCGCTCGACGCGGACGCGCAGCGGCGCGCCGTTTTCGACCGGCAACGGCTTGCCGTTGAGGCCATAGGCAAGGATCGTCTGCGGATGACGGGCATCGACCAGGTCGATCGAGCCGTAATATTTGATATCGCCGGCAAGGCTGCGGTCGATCGTATCGAGGCAGTGGAACATGACGTAGCGCGCCTGCGGCTTGACCACGGCCTGGTCGAGCACCAGCGACAGCGGCGTGCCGGTCCATTTGGCAATGCAGCTCCAGCCTTCGACGCAGTCGTGGCGGGTGATCTGGGTGCGGCTCGGCATGTTCATCAGCTGCTCGCGGCTCAGCGACAGCGGTTTTTCGACGAGGCCTGAAACCTCCAGCCGCCAGTCGGCGAAATCGCTGGCGAGCAGGCCCTTGTAGAAGTCGTCGTCCGGTGCGGTGACACCGTTCGGCCGCTGCGGCTGGCGAATGTCGGCCTCGGTGAACTCCGGCGCCAGCGCATCGCGGCCGGCAAGCAGCCGCTGCGCCCGCCAGGTCAGGCCATTGGCGCTTTCGAGGAAGCTGCGCAGGCCGTCGCCGACGCCAAGCTGGCTGTCGAAGGCGTCGCAGCCCGACAGCATGATGCCGGAAAGGCCGAGGCTGGCCGAAGTCAGGAATTTCCTTCGGCTTATCTGTAGCTCGGGGCTGATCTCGAATTTCGCCATGTCAGGCACTCCTCTCTGGCGCATTGTCGCCATGAGCCGGCGGGTCGGTTCGGTACCAGCCGGTGATGATGGAGCGCAGCTCGTTGATCGGGCCGGCGGCCAGGATCATCAGGATGTGGATAATGAAGAAGGCGACGAGCAGCAGCATCACCGTGAAGTGGATGGTGCGCGCCGTCTGCCGGCCGCCGAGCAGGTCGTTGAGGAACGGCAGCACCGAATCCATGCTCGGCGACATGGCAAGGCCGGTGATGATCATCAGCGGCAGCAGCACGAACAGCACGCCGCCATAGGCCATCTTCTGCAACGTGTTGTAGTCGCGCGTGTGATGGAACCTGAGCTTGGCGTGCTCGGCAATGTCTCGCGGCAGGCGCCTGAAATCATCGAGGCGCGGAGCAAGATCGCGGCGCAAATGGCCGTTGATCAGGCTGGCGACCAGCCAGACCAGCAGCGTGGTGGTCAGCACCCAGGCAAAGAAGAAATGAACGACGCGCGCGGTGCCGAGATCGTAATAGGAAGGGATCGTCGCCCAGGACGGGAAGGCGCGGGAGGTCTCCTGGCCGGCCGGACCCGACCAGCCGAGCACGCCGGTGGTATCGAAGCGCTTGCCGAAGATCTCGGTATAGCCGCGCGGGCCGCTTGCGGTGTTCTCGGCGCCGATGGCGAAGATGGTGTTGTTGTAGCCAAAACCCGACTCCTTGCCGATATAGAGCTGCGGACGGGCGTTGAAGATCTGCAGGCCGGAAAGCAGCATGAAGAACAGCGCGATCGCCCACAGCCAATGCGTCAGCCGCGTCCAGCGCGACTGGCGATAGATCAGCGTCGCATCGCTCGGCGCGGCGGTATCTGCTCCGGCGGCTTGGTTTCTGGCAAGCGATTCCATCTGTTGTTCCCTCCGGCCGCGTGTTCGCCGCGGCCTGTCAGATCCCTTCTCCTCCCAATACGTCGCCAGCTTAAGCGATGTTTCACCCGATCACGGATTTATTACGGACTGCCGAGGCTGACGGCGAGATTGACCGCGGCTGCCACGATGACCGTGTTGAAGAAGAACGACAGGATCGAATGCACAAGCACGACACGGCGCATTTGCGAGGTCGTGATGTTGGTGTCGGCGGTTTGCGCCGTCATGCCGATCACTGTCGCAAAATAGAGGAAATCCGAGCCTTCCGGCCGTTTGCCGCCCGGGAAGTCGAGGCCGCCGACCGGAATTTTCTTTTTGGTGTCGCCATCCATCGCATCGCCGTCCAACCAATAGAGATGCGCGTAGTGAAGCGCCGCCATCGCATGGATGGTCAACCAGCCAAGCGGGATAGCCAATAACGCGACCGTAAGCTCGACGGGATCCGCGCTCTTCTCCCTGTTGATCAATTGAAACAACGAGATGATGGCAATAGCGACGACAACCAGCGTGACCGCGAAGATCGCCAGCACCGGCAGGTCCGTCTCGCCTGCATTCTTGCGCAGATAGCTGCCGGTAAGCCGCGGCATGTGGGCGACGACAAGACAGAGATAGGCGGCAAAGAACGCATTGGCACCGATCGAATAGGCAAGCGGCGCACGCCAGATCAGCGCTGCGCCGAAGGCTGCCACCCCGATGCAGGCCGACACCGCGAACGGCGTGTGGCGTTGCATGGGCATTTTGGTCGGGGTGCCGGTCGTCATGGTTCTCAGTCCGCTGCGGCCGATTTCAGCGCTCGCCGCAAGATGCGGTCAAGCTCGCCAAGGAACCGCGAGCGGTCCTGCGGCGCGAAGCTCGAATTGTAGCCCTTACTTTCGCCGGTCTCGCGCAGATGCTGCTTGAGGTCGCGCATCGCCACCGCCATGCCGATTGTTTCCGGCGTAAACGGGCGTCCCGTCGGGCCGAGCACATGGGCGCCAAGCGCCACCGCGCGGGCGGCAAGCGGGATGTCGGCGGTCACCACGATGTCGTTGGACCGGGCATTTTCGACGATCCAGTCGTCGGCGGCGTCCGCACCCTTGGAGACGACGACATTGCGGATCATCGGATCGCGCGACGGACGCAGACCGCCATTGGAGACGAAGGTGACGACGATGCCGTGCCGCTCGGCGACTTTTTCGACCTCGGCCTTCACCGGGCAGGCATCGGCATCGACGAGAATGGCGGGTGCGGGCATCGTTGTTCCAAATGTGAAAGAGCCGGGCGATGTCGCCCGGCTCGATCGATGATAGTCGAGCGGCTACTAGGCCGGCAAGGCGCCGGATCTCTTGGCCGTCCAGGTGGCGATATAGTCCATCAGGCCGGGATTGAGGCAATCATAAGGTTCGAGCCCGATCGACTTCAGCTGTGACCGGATACCGTCCATGCGGCTCGGATCGACACCGGATTCAATGATCGACGAGACAAAGGCGGTGAAGCCCGGCGGCGACCAGCCGTCTTCCTGGAAGCGTTCCGGATGAATGAAGGACAGCCCCTTGAACGCGTGGTCGCGCTCGACCGGGCCGTGCATGTGGACGCCGCAGCCCGTGCAGGCATGGCGCAGGATCAGCGCGCCCGGATCGACCACCTTCAGCTTGTCGCCGTTTTCGGTCACCGTCACGTCGTTTGTAGCGGCAACCGCCACGACCGAGAACAGCGCGCCTTCCGGCTTCCAGCATTTGGTGCAGCCGCAGGCATGGTTGTGGGCGATCTGGCCCTTGACCTTCACCTTGACCGGGTTGCTGGTGCAGGCGCAGACCAGCGTCCCGCCGGCAAAATCGGGCCTTTCCCGTGGCAGTCCATTGTCGATTTTAGGATGCAGTTTTTCCGGCATTTTTGTCTCCTCCCGTGTTGAACATCTGCATTTTTCGGCCGCTGGTTAGCCGGCGGCTTTCTCCCCCTCAGTAAACCACCACGCTCCTGATCGACTTGCCTTCATGCATCAGGTCAAAGCCCTTGTTGATGTCCTCGAGCTTCAGCGTGTGGGTGATCATCGGATCGATCTCGATCTTGCCGGCCATGTACCAGTCGACGATCTTCGGCACGTCGGTGCGGCCGCGCGCGCCGCCGAAGGCGGTGCCCATCCAGGTGCGGCCGGTGACCAGCTGGAACGGCCGCGTCGAGATCTCCTGGCCGGCGCCGGCAACGCCGATGATGACCGACTTGCCCCAGCCGCGGTGCGACGATTCAAGCGCCTGCCGCATGACTTTGGTGTTGCCGGTGCAGTCGAACGTGTAGTCGGCGCCGCCGATCTGGTCGGCGCCGCGCTTGGTCATGTTGACCAGATGCGCCACGACATCGCCGTCGATCTCCTTCGGATTGACGAAATGCGTCATGCCGAATTTCTCGCCCCAGGCTCGTCTGTCGTTGTTCAGGTCGACGCCGATGATCATGTCGGCGCCGGCAAGGCGCAGGCCCTGGATGACGTTGAGGCCGATGCCGCCGAGGCCGAAGACGACCGCCGTCGCGCCTTGCTCGACCTTGGCCGTGTTGATCACAGCACCGATGCCGGTGGTGACGCCGCAGCCGATGTAGCAGATCTTGTCGAACGGGGCGTCGGCATTGACCTTGGCCACCGCGATCTCGGGCAGCACGGTGAAATTGGAAAAGGTCGAGCAGCCCATATAGTGGAACAGCTTGTCCTTGCCGATCGAGAAGCGCGAGGTGCCGTCCGGCATCAAGCCCTGTCCCTGCGTGGCGCGGATGGCGGTGCACAGATTGGTCTTGCGCGACAGGCAGGACGGGCACTGCCGGCATTCCGGCGTATAGAGCGGGATGACATGGTCGCCCTTCTTGACCGAGGTGACGCCCTTGCCGACGTCGACGACGATGCCGGCGCCCTCATGGCCGAGGATCGCCGGAAACAGGCCTTCCGGGTCGGCGCCCGACAGCGTGAACTCGTCGGTGTGGCAGATGCCGGTTGCCTTGATCTCGACCAGCACCTCGCCATCACGGGGACCTTCGAGGTCGACCTCCATGATCTCCAGCGGCTTTCCGGCGGCGACGGCCACAGCGGCGCGCGTTTTCATCAGGCAATCCTCCCAAGACAGTCTGCAATCCAGGTTAGATTTAACTTACCATTCAGCTCTGCGCTATGCACGAAGCGACGTTCTGACTCGGGATTTTCGTCAGCGCCGGCCGATTTGCATCCGGGATAGGCTCCGACTTGCCTTGACCGGCCCCCTGAAGCCCATAAAACGGGAAGCCCGTAAAAGACGGGCAGTCGAGGGACGAGGCCTGCATGTTCTCAAAGATCCTGGTCGCCAACCGTGGCGAGATCACCTGCCGCGTGATCAAGACGGCGCGCAAGATGGGCATCGCCACCGTCGCGGTCTATTCCGATGCCGACCGCGACGCCGTGCATGTCGAAATGGCCGACGAGGCGGTGCATATCGGGCCTTCGCCTGCTGCGCAAAGCTATCTGGTCCCGGAAAAGATCATCGCCGCCTGCAAGACGACAGGGGCCGAAGCCGTGCATCCCGGCTATGGCTTCCTGTCGGAGCGGGCATCCTTCTGCGAAGCGCTGGAGCAGGAAGGCATCGTCTTCATCGGCCCGAAGCCCAAGGCCATCAAGGCGATGGGCGACAAGATCGAATCGAAGAAGTTCGCGAATGCGGCCAAGGTGTCGACGGTGCCCGGCTGGCTCGGCGTCGTCGAAAACGCCGCCCATGCCGAAAGGATAGCCGGCGAAATCGGCTATCCCGTGATGATCAAGGCCTCGGCCGGCGGCGGCGGCAAGGGCATGCGCATCGCCTGGAGCAAGGCAGAGGTGCGCGACGGCTTCGACCGGGCGCGCTCGGAGGCCAAAAGCTCGTTCGGCGACGACCGCGTCTTCATCGAAAAATTCATCGTCGATCCGCGCCATATCGAAATCCAGGTGCTCGCCGACGCGCATGGCAACACGCTCTATCTCGGCGAGCGCGAATGCTCGATCCAGCGCCGCAACCAGAAGGTCGTAGAGGAGGCGCCGTCGCCGTTCCTCGATGCCAAGACCCGCAAAGCCATGGGCGAGCAGTCGGTGGCGTTGGCCAAGGCCGTCGATTACCAGAGCGCCGGCACGGTCGAGTTCATCGTCGACAGCGACAAGAACTTCTATTTCCTGGAAATGAACACGCGGCTGCAGGTCGAGCATCCGGTGACGGAACTCGTCACCGGCATCGACCTAGTCGAGCAGATGATCCGCGTGGCAGCCGGCGAAAAGCTCGCCATCAAGCAGAGCGACGTCAAGCTGAACGGCTGGGCGGTGGAAAGCCGCCTCTATGCCGAAGATCCGTATCGCAACTTTCTACCGTCGATCGGCAGGCTGACGAAATACCGGCCGCCGGAAGAAGGAAAATTCGGCGAAATCGTCATCCGCAACGATACCGGCGTCACCGAAGGCTCGGAAATCTCGATGTTCTACGACCCGATGGTCGCCAAGCTGTGCACCTGGGCGCCGACACGGCTGGCAGCGATCGATGCGATGTCGGAAGCGCTGGACAGTTTCGTCGTCGACGGCATCGAGCACAACATCCCGTTCCTGGCGGCGCTGATGCAGCATCCGCGCTGGCGCGAAGGGCTGATATCGACCGGCTTCATCGCCGAGGAATACCCCGACGGCTTCGCGCCGATCGTGCCAGACGCCGAGGAGAAGTCGGTGCTGGCCGCGATTGCCACCGCGGTCGAACTTCTGCGCCGCGACCGGCTCGACCGGCTGGGCGGGCGGCTGGCGCCGCATTCGGGCGCCTTGAAACGCGATTGGGTGGTGAAGATCGGCCGGGATTATCTTTCGCTCGCCATCGTCGAAGGCATGATTTCCGTTCCGATGGAGCTCGATCTCACAATCGACGGCGGCAAACCGCTGACCGTGGCATCCGACTGGCGGCCGGGCGATCTCATCTGGCGCGGCACGGTCGGCGGTCGCAAGGTCGCGGCGCAGGTCAGGCCGGTGCTGAACGGATTTCGCATTGCCTGGAAAGGCATGTCGGTGACGGCGCGCGCCATGCTGCCGCGCACTGCCGAACTCGAAAGGCTGATGCCTGAAAAAATCGCGCCGGACACTTCGAAGATGCTGCTCTGCCCAATGCCCGGGCTCGTCGTGTCGATCGCCGTTGTCGAGGGGCAGGAGGTCAAGGCCGGCGAGACGCTTGCCGTGGTCGAAGCGATGAAGATGGAAAATGTGCTGCGCGCCGAGCGCGACCTCATCGTCTCGAAGCTCAACGCCAAGCCCGGCGACAGCCTTGCCGTCGATGCGGTGATCATGGAATTCGCGTGAGGCTGGAAAATCCGCTTCGACGCTGGCCTGGGATGTTGGAGATTAGCGAAAGCCGAGGTGACGGCCAATCTCCCCCCTCGTGGGGGAGATGTCCGGCAGGACAGAGAGGGGCGCGAAGAAACGCGACCAGACAATTCGTTGGGCAACGAGACAGAGTTCGCATTTTTTTGCCGATGCAACGTATTTTGTTCTTGCTTTGTGCCGGCAGCTATGCTACTAATTTCGGTATGGTGCTAATTGGCTCCAACGACCCGCCTTTGAGGCGGGTTTTGTGTTTCCTGGCCGGAGGTTGGCGGGACAGCGCCCCTCTCTGTCCTGCCGGACATCTCCCCCTCTAGTGGGGAGATTGGCAGCTCGGCGGCAGCACTTTTCTGCCGACGAAAGCGATTGCTCCAAGCTCGCTAGGTTCCGATCGCTACCGCTGGACTCGTGTTACCCGGTACCGGACAATACATCTTCATCGACTGAGTCCTTGTGAGGCGGCGCGAAAAAACCATGGCGGATGAGAGACTTCCACGCGATCCCTTGCTGCGCGAGGCCTATGCAAAGGCGTCGCGGGCGGAGGCGGCGGCGCGTCGGTTCATTCATCTGCGCGTGCATTCGGCCTATTCGCTGCTTGAAGGCGCGTTGCAGCTCGGCAAGATCGTCGGCCATGCGGTGCAGGACGAGTGCCCGGCAATCGCCGTCACCGACACCAACAATCTGTTCGGCGCGCTGGAATTCGCCCAGAAGGCGGTAAAGGACGGCATCCAGCCGATCATCGGCTGCCAGATCGATCTCGCCTTTTCCGGCGAGGCGAGCGACAGCCAGCGCGACCGCAGGCGGCAAGGACCGGAGATGCGGCCGGTCGTCCTGATTGCCGCAACCGAGGGCGGCTATAGCAATCTGGTCAGGCTGGTCAGCCGCGTCTACCTCGAGACACCGCCCGGCGAAGCGGTGCATCTGACGAGCGAGATGCTGCAGGGCCACTCCGACGGTCTGATCTGCCTTACGGGCGGGCCGCGCGGTCCGATCGGCACTGCCTTGAAAGAGGATCGCCGCGAACTCGCCGAGACCCGGCTGCTGGCGCTCAAGAGCCTGTTCGGCGACCGGCTCTATGTCGAGCTTGAGCGGGTGTCCGGCTACGACCGCGCGATCGAGCAGTCGTCGGTCGATCTCGCCTACCGCCATGATCTGCCGTTGGTTGCCACCAACGAGGCGTTTTTCTTCTCTCGTGAAGACTATGACGCGCATGATGCGTTGATCGCCATCGCCGAAGGCTCCGTGGTTGCAGCCGACAATCGCCGCCGCCTTTCGCCCGACCACTTCCTGAGAAGCCAGGCCGACATGGCGAGGCTGTTCGCCGACCTGCCGGAAGCAATCGACAACACCGTCGAGATCGCGCTGCGCTGCTCGTATTACCCGAAGACGCGCAATCCGATCCTGCCGCGCTTTGCCGGCCGCGATGTCGCCGACGCCGATGCTGCGGTCAAGGCGGAGGCGCAGGAGCTTGCCAGGCAGGCGCATGAAGGGCTGGAGGCGCGGCTGGCGGCGCACGGGCCGACGCCCGGCTATACCGTCGAGCAATATCGCGAGAGGCTGGATTTCGAGCTCGGCGTCATCGAGAAGATGAAATATCCCGGCTATTTCCTGATCGTTGCCGACTTCATCAAATGGGCCAAGGCGCAAGGCATTCCGGTCGGCCCGGGCCGCGGTTCGGGCGCCGGCTCGCTGGTTGCCTATGCCACGACGATCACCGACATCGATCCGCTGCGCTTTTCGCTGCTGTTCGAGCGCTTCCTCAATCCCGACCGCGTGTCGATGCCCGACTTCGACATCGACTTCTGCCAGGACCGGCGCGAGGAGGTCATCCGCTACGTCCAGCAGAAATACGGCCGCGACCAGGTTGGCCAGATCATCACCTTCGGCACGCTGCAGGCACGCGCGGTGCTGCGTGACGTCGGCCGCGTGCTGCAGATGCCTTACGGGCAGGTCGACAAGCTGAGCAAGATGGTGCCGTCGAACCCGGCCAATCCGGTCAAGCTTGCCGACGCCATCGCCAACGAGCCGCGCTTTGCCGAAGAGGCGGAACGTGAGCCGATCGTGCAGACGCTGCTCGACACGGCGCAGAAGCTGGAAGGTCTTTATCGGCACGCGTCGACGCATGCCGCCGGCATCGTCATCGGCGACCGGCCGCTGTCGGAGCTGGTGCCGATGTACCGCGATCCGCGCTCGGACATGCCGGTCACGCAGTTCAACATGAAATATGTCGAGCAGGCCGGGCTGGTGAAATTCGACTTCCTTGGCCTGAAGACGCTGACGGTGCTGGACAGGGCGGTCAAGCTGATCCGCCGCCGGGGCATCGAGATCGATCTCGCCCACATTCCGCTCGACGACCCCGAGACCTACGCCATGCTGTCGCGCGGCGAGGTGGTCGGCGTGTTCCAGGTGGAAAGTGCCGGCATGCGCAAGGCGCTGATCGGCATGCGGCCCGACTGTATCGAGGACATTATTGCGCTGGTCGCGCTCTACCGGCCGGGGCCGATGGAGAACATACCGACCTACAATGCCAGAAAGCACGGCGAAGAGGAGATGGCGTCGATCCACCCGAAGATCGACCATCTCGTCAAGGAAACGCAAGGCGTCATCGTCTACCAGGAACAGGTGATGCAGATTGCGCAGGAGCTCTCCGGCTATTCGCTGGGCGAGGCCGATCTGCTGCGCCGTGCCATGGGCAAGAAGATCCGCGCCGAGATGGACAAGCAGCGCGAGCGCTTTGTTTCGGGTGCGGTCGACCGCGGCGTCGGCAAGCCGCAAGCCGACTTCATCTTCGACCTGCTGGCAAAGTTTGCCGACTACGGTTTCAACAAATCGCATGCCGCCGCCTATGCTGTCGTCTCCTACCAGACCGCCTATCTGAAGGCGCATTACCCCGTCGAATTCCTGGCGGCATCGATGACGCTCGACACGGGCAATACGGACAAGCTCGCCGATTTCCGCCAGGATGCGCTGCGCCTCGGCATCGAAGTGGTGGCGCCGTCGGTGATGACGTCGTTCCGGGATTTCGAGGTCGGCGAGAACCGCATCTTCTATTCGCTGGCCGCGCTCAAGGGCGTCGGCGACGCGGCGGTCGAGCACATCGTCGCCACGCGCGGCGAAAAACCGTTCAAGAGCCTCGCCGATTTCTGCGAGAGGGTCGATCCGAAGATCGTTGGCAAGCGCGTCTTCGAAAGCCTGATCATGGCCGGCGCGCTCGACTGCTTCGGTCATGACCGCGCGGCGATGATGGCCGGCGTCGAGCGGATGATGGGGCTGGCCTCGCTGGCGCAGCAGAATGCCGTCACCGGCCAGCATGACATCTTTGGCGCCTCGCTCGGCGCACAGTCGCAGGCGCTCAACCTGCCGGCGACCGATCCCTGGCTGGCCGCCGACCGCCTGCACCGCGAATTCCAGGTGGTCGGGTTCTATCTCTCGGCGCATCCGCTCGACGAATACAAGGCGGCGCTGCAGAAAATGCGGGTGCAGACCTGGGGCGAGTTTTCGGCGGCCGTCAAACGCGGTGCTGCCGCCGGCCGGCTCGCCGGTACCGTCACCACCAAGCAGGAGCGCAAGACGCGCACCGGCAACAAGATGGGCGTCGTGCAGTTTTCCGACACCTCAGGCCAGTATGAAGCGGTGCTGTTTTCCGAGGGGCTGGCGCAATACCGCGACCTGCTCGAACCCGGCCGCTCGGTGGTGATCACCGTTTCGGCCGAGGACAGGCCTGAGGGCGTCAATCTGCGCATCCAGACCGTGCAGTCGTTGGAGGAAGAGGCAAGCCGCATCCAGAAAGCGTTGCGCATCTTCGTCAGAAATGACGCACCGGCATCGACAATCCAATCGCAGCTTGGCCAGCGTGGCGACAGTCAGGTGAGCATCATCGTCATCAAGGAAGGCGGCGAGGGCGAGGTCGAGATCGAGTTGCCCAACCGCTACCGCGTATCGCCGCAGATCGCGTCGGCCATGCGCGCGGTGCCGGGCGTGGTCGAGGTGGAATTGGTCTAATGCATGTCGCGCAAAAGTGTGCAGCGGTTTTTGCGATAACGACATGCATCAAAACAGGAACTTAAAGCGCGTCGCATGAGGCCGGTCGAGCGCGACGCGCTTTAAGAGTTTGCGCACGCTTATGAAGCGGCGATCTCCGCCGGTTGCGGTGCTCTCCGCTGCAGGTTGAGCAGATTGCCCATGAGGATCAGCAGGGCGCCGCCGGCGGTGAAGGCGTCGATCTGCTCGTGATAGAGCAGCCATCCGATCACCGCCGACAGCGGCACGCGCAAAAAGTCCATTGGCGAGATCACTGTCGCATCGGCATAGACAAGTGCACGGGCCATGCAGAAATGCGACGACATGCCGGTGAGGGCGATGAGCAGGATCCACGGCCAGAGTTCGAGCGGCGGGTTGCGCCATTCGTAAAGCGCCGGGACCAGGCCAAGCAGCGACTGGATGATCAGCATCCAGAAGATGATGCGCACGACGCTGTCGGTCCGCGTCAGCGACTTGACGAGGACCAGCGAGATGCCGAAGCAGACTGCGGCTCCCAGCACCATGACATGCCCCGGATTGACCGCGCCGACGCCCGGACGCACGATGATCACAACGCCGATCAGCCCGAGCACGATCGCCGCGAGCCGTGGCCGGGAGAGCCTTTCGCCGAGGAAAGCGACCGCCAGCAAAGCGGTCCAGATCGGCGTCGTGAATTCGATCGAGATCAGCACCGCAAGCGGGATCAGCGTCAAGGCGTAGAGCCAGGCAGCCTGGCCGGTATAGTGGACGACGTTGCGGGCGATATGGGCCAGCGGACGCCCGGTGCGCATCGCCGCAAAACCGCCTGACATCACAACCAGCGGCAGCAGGATGAAAAAGCCGATCACCGAGCGCAGCTCGAGCACCTGGAAGACGTTGAGTTCGGCCGTCGTGGCGCGGCCGGCCACCGACATCGCCAGGAACGAGGCGATCGACAGCGCCATCCAGAACGCGGCTTTGGGGATCGAAGGTGCGGGTGCCATGCGGCTATGTCGCAAGCCGGAGCGCTCACCGCAACCGCTAGCCGGCGCATTCGGCTGGGCCAGCCGCGAAGCGTTGCATGCGGTGATGTTGAAGCCGGAACCCGCCGCTGTTGGAAGCGTTGGTCCGTCAGTGTTTGCGTGCTGTGTTTTGGATACCAACGAGGAGCGGTCCGATGAAATCACTTGCACGATTTGTACTTGCCGGCTGCCTGACGGCCGGGGCTGGCGCAGCGCATGCCGACGATCCGGATTTTCTTCGCTCATTCCAGGGGAATTTCGCCGGTAAAGGCATCGTCAAGGTGACCACCGATGCGCCGACGGTGAATGTCTCATGCCGCTTCAATTCCGACGCGACGTCGAGCTCGTTGTCGCTCGACGGCAGTTGCCGCGGTCTTATCGTGGTAACGCGCGCCATCAGCGCGGATCTCAGGTCCAGCGGGACGAAATACAGCGGTACCTATGTCGGATCGCGCACCGGGCCGGCGCAATTGAGCGGCAGCCGCTCCGGCAACGCGATCAATCTCGGCATCCGCTGGGCCAAGGAGGTCAATGGCGATCGCAAGGCGCAAATGACGGTCGAGAAGACCGGCGAGGACGGCATGCGGCTGATCGTCGTCGATACCGATCCGAAAACCGGCAAGAGTGTGGTGACCACCCGGATCGATCTGCGGCGCACGTGATCTTCTCCT
The DNA here is from genome assembly GCF_055811495.1 of Mesorhizobium sp. WSM4830. Lineage (NCBI taxonomy): Bacteria > Pseudomonadati > Pseudomonadota > Alphaproteobacteria > Hyphomicrobiales > Phyllobacteriaceae > Mesorhizobium > Mesorhizobium sp. WSM4830. The sequence goes on from NZ_JBVVQI010000033.1 coordinate 57,122, forward strand.
CCCTCCCTTCGTCATCCTGGGGCGGAGCAGGAGCGAAGCTCCGTCGCGAAGACCCCAGGATCCATGCCGTTGCCTCGCGGCAGTGCTCCGGCGGACCGAATGCCATCAGCCCGGTCTCGGTTTGCGGTCATAGCCGGTCATTGAACCTTAGCCGGCGCCGTCGCGGAGACAAGCGCCGTGCTGGACCGCTGCATTCTTCGGCTGACGTTACGGCATGATGGGGTGGACGGCCCCCGAAGCGGCATCGATGTGCCAGATTGAGGTCGTATAGAACTTCAATCGAAGG
>NZ_JBVVQI010000034.1:0-55615 GCF_055811495.1 Mesorhizobium sp. WSM4830
CCGCCCCCGCTTCCACCGCCGCTTCCGCCACCGCCCCCAGACGGAATGACAGGCGCGGGAACAGGCTCGTCCTCAACCGGTATAATCACCTTCTTCGGGGTTTTTTGTTTGCGAACGGACCTAACGACTTTCGGCGGAGGCACTCGGCGGAGAATCTTCGGCTGGGGCGTTTCGACCAGCGGCGTCGGCTCAACTTTCGGAACCAGGGAAGTGCAGCCCATGAGACCCGCCACGAAACCGGATAACGCTGCTCCAAGTATTGCTTGTTTCAAGACTCCGCCCGCCATTGTCTCCTCCTTGGTCAAAACAAGTCCCGACGCGGATTGGCTTCTTCCCAGACTCGTCTGGCCGCGTTAACCAGTTGGGCGTCTTGTGAACCGGAGCCAGGAAGCTTCGATTTCAGTTCCTGTCGCAATTGCTTCAACGCCGCTGTTTTCGGCTTCGATCCGAACTTTGCCAGCGTCCTCTGGGCGTCCGGCACTTCCTTGCGCACGTCAAGTGCGGCCGCAAGCGCAAGGAAGCGCACGGCAAGGGCCTGATCGGTCTTGTCGCCCTTTTGCATCTCGAGGGCCGCGCGATCGTAAGCTGCGAACGGATCACCCCGCGCGATCCCAATTTCGAACAATCTTTGCGCTTCTGCGAGGCTCCGTTCCACACCGACACCGTCCCGATACATGCGTGCGAGGCTGCCAGGCGCATAGGGCTGGCCGAGATCGATTGCCTGCTGAAATAACGCTAGCGCCGTTTTGGGATCCTTCTCAACGCCCTGCCCGGACAAGTAATTGCGCCCGAGCAGGTTCATGGAATACATGTCCTGCCGCTGGACACCGGCCTGCAGGAAGGCAACGGCGCGGGCCGGGTCAGCGGTTACGCCGTTGCGGCCCTCGGTGAAGATCGCGGCCAGATCGTTCATTGCATAGGTGTGCCCCATAGCGGCCGCCTTGAGCAGCAGGTCCAAACCCTTGCTGGTGTCGGGCTTGACGCCATAGCCATTGAACAAGGCGCGACCCCACGACGTCATCCCATAGGGATCGCCTTTGTCGGCGGCCGCCGCGTAGAGGGCATTGGCCTGGGTGCGGTCGAGGGCCACGCCGGTTCCGGTCGCATACATGTAGCCGAGTTCGAACACCGCGCGTACATGTCCCTTCCTGGCCGCCTCCTCGATGGCTGTCTTGGCTTCTTCGACCTTGCCTACCGCAAGCAGCGCCCGCCCCAGTTCATAGCGGAAGCGCGGGACTTCCGGATAAGCCTTTGCCGCGGCCTCGCAAAGCTCCACCGCGCTAGTGCCAATTTCGTTCGGCAGGAGGCCGGGGGTGACGCCTTGCAGATCGAGAGGTTCGCCGGCAGCCGTGTCGCACGGATCGATCGTCGGCGACAGTTTCATCGTGGCCGGCTTTGATGAACTGCTGTCCGCCCGGATTTCGAAGCCGACCTCGACCTTGGCTTGCGCGCCGATCTGCGGTTCATAGCGCAGCCGGTCGACCTCCCCGGCCATCAGGCTCGACTGCGGCGCCAGCGTTCGATCGGGCAGCGAGAGCGTTCCCGTTGCCGGATAACTCGATACTTTCAGGCTGACGCCGGGATCATCGGTCGGGAAATCCAAATTCAGCGCAACTGGACCCACGCCCACGGGAACTTCGATGTCGCGGTTGCCGATCGCCTCGACCGCACCGGTGATATGAATGCCACGCTCCAGCACCTGCTGCTTCTGCTCGGCCTCGAGCGAAGCCATGATCTGTTCGCCTTGCGCGCCTTCGCCGCTCTTGACCCGGAACACGACGATGCCTTGGGTCTGACCGCCCCAGTCGTCATGCGTCGCATAGGCCAGCATGTCGACCTCTTCCTGCGGAGCGACTCCCTTGGGAACATCCATCTGCAGACGCGGGAGATCCTTGCCCTTGATCGGCACGCCCAACTCGACAGGCTTGCCGTCCAGCATCAAACGCCCCAGGGCGGGCGGTCTTTCGATGCTCAGGGTAATCGTGCCACCATCGACATCGACCGGTTCAGGCAGACCCAAGTCGACCGGTCCGACTCCTGACAGCACGACCTTCTCCAGTACGGGCGGCAGCGAGGGTCGATTGCTGCGGCGCATCAGGACGACTTCGTCGATCAGCGATGAGTTCTCCCAGGGAACCTGGAGGCCGTTTGTGGCCTCGACAACATCGCGGCGCACCGCCGCCATCACGGTGCGGATCTCCTGGTTCGGGGCCAGCGCGCGACGGGAAAACGCCGCCGAAAACGGGCTGAGTTCGCCGGCGCCGTCATAAGCCGCCGCGCCGGGTTCGGTGGCGAAAGCAATCAAGGTGTTCAGCGAGCTTCTCACCTGTGCGAGCCCGGTATTGCCGGCAGTGATGAGCTGATCTCTCAGCCAGTAATTCTTGCGCGGAAACGGATTGTTGCGGCAGGCATCGAGTATGATCACCTGGATCTTTGATTTCGAGCGTAACTGTTCCAGCACATCGTTGAGCTTGATGGCCTGGACTTCGATGTCCGCCGCCTCCTTCAAGGAGGCATCCACCGGGATCAGAAAATTTTCGCCGCCGATCTGGAAACCGTGGCCGGAGTAGTAGACGACGGCCAGTTCTGAGCCGTCTGCGGCGGCAAGATAGTTGCGGAACTGCTCCTCGAATTGCAGCTTCGTCAGATCGCTTGCGACAAAGACCTCGAACCCCGCCAGTCGGAACGTTTTGGACACGTCCTCGGCATCCTTGGCCGGGTTTTTGAGTGCGGGGAATTGTCGGTACTCCGAGTTGCCGATGACAAAGGCGACCCTTCGGTCAGCGCAAGCCTCAAAGGTCGTGAAGCTCGCGAGGAGGAAGGCTGCGATGATTCCGCAAAGTCGGAGCATGGCAAATCCCTTGAACGCTATTGCCTCGCCCACAAGAACACGGCATGTGCCAGCAAGGTCCGTCAGAGAGCATGCAATCTGCCGAGACAAAAAGAGAGAAAAGCCGTCGCGACAGCGGGCATATTCCTCACTTGATTGAATGCTAAATTACATCAGGGACCGAGTGTCTGCAACGTCTGTCACACCTCCAGGCGTGCTCTTCCGATCCCTGGCGCTCTGCTCGGTCGGCCACGCGAGACTTACGAGCCTGCCAGTGCAATCACGCGGATCAATCCGGGTCACGAAACAGCTCACGGCGACACAGAGCTGGACCCGCGGCCGCGCCAGACCACATGGCCGCTAGACAGTCGACCGGATTGAGCACTGCGGCGGCTCTCGTAAGCAAACTCTTCCCGTTGCCCAGCGAAGCGGCATTTTGACGATTGTCCCGGCAGCTGGAATTGAAAAGCCCGGCGGTTCTGCGCGGTTTTCCAGCATCGAGCCGAGGCAAGATTGTTGGGTCCGAGTGTATGGCGGAGGGAGAGGAACTCGTATCCAACCTTCTGCGCACCTCACCCGACAATCGTTCATATACGCCGAACGGATCGTCGGAACAGCGATCGGTATGAGCCAGGTTGCTTAAATGCGGCAGGCGGGCCCAAACCACGCCATGCTGTGGTCGCGTGCCAGGAAGGGTACGCGTGGAACAATGGCTTCTCTAGAAAACGCCGCCAATCCCAATTCCGCCACTGATATCGGGAGGAGCCGCTGCGGGAGGCGAGGATTGCGGCTGCGAGTTTCTGGCATTTTTTCGGCTGGGAGCACCCTTTTTCCGCACGGGGGCGACATCTGAGGCCACACTTGCTCGCCTGGGCCTCTGCAGTACGGTCACGGGGTCTTTGCAGATGCGGCCGGAGTGCAAAAAGAGCTCCCCCAGAAGCTCAACGGTCGGCTCGCTGGCCGACGGTGTTCGCTTGGTGTTCTTGTAATACGTGCTGAGAGCATGGAGCGAGCCCTTGCCCCAATCTCCGTCGACGGTCATGCGATAACAACCTAGGCGGCGCAATTCTGTCTGGACACTGCGTACGAGCTCGGCTTTTTTTTCAGGCTTCGTTGCACCAGCCTGCGTGCCAACGATCAATGTTTCAAGACCGGAGATCACACTTTTCCGGGCCCCTTCGAGGCTGGCAGTCTCCGTACCGACCCCATCGGCTGAAGCGCCGGATGGCGCCGAAGCGTCCAGCGATCGTAAAGTCTGTCCCACGATAATCACCGCAGTCTGCAAGTCGTTGGAAGCAAGTTCTACCTGCAGTCTTTGCTTCGCGACAGGATCCGACAGGATGCGCGACAAGCTGGCGCTCAACTGAGCCGGGTCGAGCACTTGCTGCTCGGTGAAGTAAAACTGCTCGCGAAGATTGGACTGGTCCCACGGGACCTGACGACCGGCAGTGAGTGCTTCAGTCTCGTTGCGCACGCGGATCATCATGTCCGAAATGCTGAGCCCTGGGATCTCGACATTCTTCAACAGGGCTGTAGTGAACGGGCTGTTGTCTCCCGAGCCGTCCGCCGTGATGTTGCCTGGCTGGGTTGCAAAGGCAACAAACGTGTTTTCGCCCACTTCGACCTGCGCAAGCCCATCCATTACGCTTGGGCCTTTGCCCATCGGGTTGTTTCGGCACGCGTCGAGGAAAATGAAGGTCTGCCGTTCGCGACTTGAGAATCGTGCGATCAGGTCGTTGAGCTTGATTGCTTTCGCAGTCAGTTCCCCGATGGTTTCAGGATCGGGCGTGTCGACCGGCAGCAGGTAATTTTCGCCCTGAAGCTGCAGGCCATGGCCGGCGTAGAAGATCAGTACCGCGCTGGCGCCCACAAGCTTGCCATCGGCCTGGCGAAAGAGCTCGCCGAAACCGGCAAGGGAGAGATCCACTCCCAGCAGCACATCAAAATTCAGCCTTCTCAGGCTTTCGGAAAGCCTTGTGGCGTCGTTCACCGCATTGGGCAAGTGTGGGAGACGAACACTCTGGTAATCGGAGTTGCCGAGGACAATGGCGAGCCGCTTGCTTGGTTGTGGCGTTGGTTCATTTTCGACCGCCGCTTGAGCGCGTACCGATCCAACCAGTGCCACCAGCAGAACCATTATGATGCGCAGGAAGGGGCTGTGGGTCCTGTAACAGGCTCGTTTCAGCATGCGACAATCTCAGAGTCGTCGAAGTGTCGAACCGGCTCACGCTACTCTTGCGCGTGAAACTTATGTCTCGGAGTGCAGCGGCCTTTTTACACCAGAAATCACCTCAAAGAAAGCGCAAGGGTGGTGCTAGCCCGCTTTCTTGACGCAGTGCTCATCCGAGACAGTAGCGCTGGCGCGTGCAATCGACAATCCGGTCGGCAAGCTCCGCCGCAGGTTCTAGCAAGCAGAAATCGAGCAATGTAGTACGAAACCCATATCCCACGCGGCGAGAACCTGCTACACTCTTGGCAGCGCCGGTGCAATATGTTGCACCCACGCTGCCACAGCCAGATATTGCATTGAGACTCTTCTGCGTATCGCATCCCTTATTACATTGGCTTTGTAGTTAAGAGGGGAAAGGACAATGAAGGAAAGCTTCGCTCGGCCCTTGTGCGCAGCGGGCATGTTCTCGTTTGCCGCTGCATTGATCTTACTGCCTTCTCAAGCAAGCGCCTGCATTATCGACAGTGAAGGCGTCTTTCTGGACACGAACTGCTATCTTGGAGGTGCTACCAACAGCGTAATTGTCGACACGTCTTTGGGGGCGCTTGGTGATGTAGTTGACAGCGTGGTCGAAGCGGACGTCGGCCTCGCGAACGGGGTTCCGCTCGCTCAGTCGACGCCGTTCGGTGTTTTCGCTTCCGGTCAGTTGGCTCGCACGGAACATGACGGCTTCTCGATTTCGAATAGCTTGGGCGTCCTTGATGGGCCGAGCTTCCGGGTAGATGAATTCTCCGCTGCCATCAGCGTCGACTTCAATGCCGCAAAGCATTTTGGATTCGGCAGCGAGCATGGACTGAACCTCGGCCTGTTCGCCGGGTATGCCTCGGCCAAACTCGATTCCGATGCGTTCGGGTTCATCGGGGAGGGTGAAGCAACCAACAGAAGTGGGATGTTCGGCGGCTACGGGCTCATTCGACGCGGCACGAGCTATGCGCTCGTGGCAGCATCTGCGTTCCTTGGGAACACCGACGTCGAAAGGGCGGGACGCACTTTCGGCAGCTACGACACACAGGGTTATGCACTGACAGGCTCAATTGGTCGCATCTTCAACCTGACCGATCGGGTGCGACTCGACATCCGTGGCGGATTGTTGGGCGTCATCTTTACCGGCGATGGATACACAGACAGCTTTGACACTGTCTATGGAAAGAGCCGGTTGTCGTTTGGCGCAGTCAAATTCGAACCTGGAGTTTACGGTGATTTTCTGCTCGCCAATGGCACGGTGATCAGCCCCTATGCGCGATTGGATATCCAGCAGCGCTTCGGCTATTCCAACACGGCAAGCGCCGACGGTAGACAGAGTGACTTTGACGACGCGGATTTTTCGGCTGCACTGTCGTCCGGATTCAACCTGAAAATGTCTCAATCGATAATGCTCAGCAGCGAAATTCGCGGTAAGTGGTCTCAAGACAGTTCAACCGTCAGCGGCAAGCTGGGTGTGAAGATCGCCTTTTGAATTCGGGATTGGGATCCGGTAATTGGGCTGGCCAGCAAAAGCGCTGATCATCGCCACTATCAGCTATTCAGCGGCGGGATGCTTTTATGCGGCTGGGTCAATAGCGCGGGCGATGCCCCGGGGCCGGTCCAGCAGGGTGCCTAAGCGCGGAGGGTGGCCTTGCCGCTGGGGATGAAATGCAAATTGGCCAATCTTCGTCATCGCGGTGGTGGCTCCGCTCGGTCGGCCGCGCGAAACCTACGAGGCAACGAGCCCAGCCACAACGACGGATCAAACCGGGGTCGCGCCGTGGCAGTGCTGCTTTTCCAAGGCGGTTTAGGGTCGCCAGTATGCAGGCCTTTATGCGCCGAGCAGTCGCTGCGAACCCTCACCGCACCCCATTTTTCAGCCCGCGCCCTCGCCCTGGCCCGGTAACGGAATTCGGTCGAAGGGGTATGGAGGCCGAGCTCCTACATCTTCGAGAGGAAGCGAGCGCCATTTCCTTCTTGAAAGCTGCCGGCGCTACACTTCATTTTTTTGAGCAAGACGCGCCTGTCCGGCTTGAAGGGTGGGCCGATCCGATAACGGTTCACGGCGGTACAGAGCTTGGTCCGGGGCCCCCAAGAGACACCTCTCGATCCGCGGAAGATCGGGTCTGCGGTAGGCCGGCCGTCGTATGGCACTTAGCCTTCAGAATTTCAGCAGTTAGTGCCGGATCTTAAAGTTTCAAACGAGCTCTCTCAGCATGTCGTCGACGTGGCGTTAGCCTCGGCTTCCGTTAGCCCCTGTGCGCCGCCAGCAATCTCGCGTAGACATGCCTGCCGGCATTCGGCGCTGCGAGGTGAGAATCCCATGCGAATGCTATCGCATACCCTTTTCCTTTTCCTAGGGCTCGTCGCCGCCAGCCTGTCGCCCGCCCGGGCCGCGGCGGGCGATTGCGGCGATGCCGCCGCGCTGGTGCGGCAGGCCTATCCCAAGGCCCGAAAGAGCGCCGACGGCACCTCGTTCACGCTTGAACCCCCTACCAGCATCGTCTCAACGAGCGATGCACCATTCGGCCTGGTCTGCAAGACCTGGCCAGCCCATGACGACCTGCTACTGGTCGCAGTGCCGCTGATCGACAGCGCGAGCGCCGACCACCTGCATGTCGGCGACATCGAGCTTCTGGTCGTCGACAGGAAGAGCCGCCGGGTGCGCCAGCGCCTGCTCCTGCCCGGTCTGATGACCGATGACATGATTGTCATTGAAAAGGTGGAATTCGACACCGGCCGTTATGCACTGGCTCCCGATGTCAGCGCATTCGGCCTGCGCACCGAAATGGCGCACCATTCGCTGACCGCCCCGTTCACTGAAACCGACCTGCGGCTCTACGCTCTCACCGGCGATACGCTACGCGTGGTGCTCGACGGCCTCGTGGTGGCCGGCTCTGGCGGTGACAGCGATGGTAGTTGCGCCGGATACTTTCATTCCAGCCAGGTCAGCCTGGTGATAAGCCCGGCGAGGCAGCATCATGGCTATCACGATATCACCGCGGTTGAGCGGACGAATACCGATAGTCCCTCCCCCGACCAGAACGGCGAATGCCAGTCCCATCCCGGCAAGCCTGTGAAGCGTACCTACCGGCTGCGCTATGACGGCAGCCGCTATGCGGTTCCCGCGGCACTCAAGGTGATGGGGTTGTGACGCGGCCGCACAAGTCCCTGCCTTGGTTCGTCAATGTCATCAATTCCAGTTGAATGGGTATCGACCGTTAATTCTCTCGTGCTAGGAGGCGCGCAAGGGGGCTCTTCTCGAAGGAGCTGATGATTTGTGGTGGTCAAGATTCAAAAGGGGTTTTGCCGGAACGTGGGACGACAGACTGGACGGACTATTCTCCGCAAAGGTCGACTACGCCGGAAAATCCATTCTCGATGTTGGCTGCAATATGGGTGTTGTCGCCTATGAGATATCCAAGCTGAAACCCAGCTCGATCCACGGGATCGACATTGCCAAGCCGCATATAGAGACTGCGAAAATGTTATTGAGCGGCTCCCCGGTACATGCCCGGTTCGATCGCCTGAATCTTGGCAGCCGGCGCCTCGGCAATATCCTTCTACCCAAATACGATATCGTCCTGCTGCTGGCCGTCTATCAGCACATGCAGCGCAACATCGGCCCGGGCAAGGCGCGAAGGGTGCTTTCCAATATTGTGAGGCGCACCTCGAACGTTGTTGCCCGCGTTCCGCCTGGAACGGATGGCGAATTCATCGAAACGCTTTCCGACGAAGGTTTCCAGGTCAAGAGCACTCACACGTCGCCTCTTGGTAGTCATGTGCTGGTGCTTGAGAAACCTGCCTTCGGAAATCCGCAGCCATAGAGATTTCGCATCGCCAGTGGCAACCTGCCCCACTAACATGCCATGTGCTAGCAGCGGCCCCGACCCGCTGCTGGCTGCAACTCAGCCCGGGAGCGCCCATTCGCCGGGAGAAGCATCTCGGGGCTGGACCTCGCCCATGCCATTGACATTGACGGTCGCGGCTGTGGTGTTCTCTGCCACTGCCCTAACAGATTGGATGCGCCCGTTGGCGTAGGTGACGAATACGAATTTGGCCGTCACCGCGGAGCACTGGCCGTCCCGCCTGCGGTCAGCGCGCCGCCGGTATCGAAATCGACCATGTGCGCCATCCTTTCCTGGGCGCCCGTCCAGCGCTTTGGCTCATGGCGCCGAGCGGGTGAACAGAGCTCGGAATAACTCCTCAGCACGCCCCAGTCCTGCATCCGTCAGAACCACTGACTTCGCCTTGTTTGCCGGATTCGCGATTAGCCCCTTCACGTGCAGGCGATCCAGAGCGTTCCAGTCCAAACCCTTCCAGGCGCGCCTCTCTTCATGCAGCGTCAGCCAAAGCAGGCCCAGAACGGCATCGTCGATCTTGTCGGTGTCGATCTCCATGCAAGCAGTCTAACACGCGAAAGGGCCTCTGCCACGATCCACACCGGATGGTTATTTCCTGCCACGACCGTTCGGCTGAAAATAAGTGCTTCACTCAGGCGTCGCATCCGCGACGGCGCCATTGGGGGCGACGAGCCGGGACGGGATCGGAGTTCATCATGGTGCCTAAGCGGCGGCAGCCTTGCCGCTGGCAATGAAATGCGGATAGGCGAAAATCCTCGTCGTCGCTCTGCCGTAGGCGAACGGCGCATCATCCAGGTCGCTCGTCATGCCGCCGGCAGCGCGCAGTACCGCGTCACCCGCCGCAGTGTCCCATTCCATAGTGCGCCCGAAACGCGGATACGTTTTCCGACGCGCTCTCCGACCGCAGAAGTCCCAACCTTGCCAGAGGTGAATTTTTGATCCCTGAGCGGTTATCGCGGAGCGCATTGCGGGCCACAACGGACTTTGCGACATCCCCTTCACTGATTCACCGCCCCTTCAGCGCCAGAATGCGAAATCCGCTGTAAGGGTCGAGGCTTAGCAAGAACCGCTCAAGGTCGGTCCGACGTTGCAGGGCTGACGTGTTTTCATCGAGCCAAGACTGACTCTGGTACCGTGCCGGGAATGAGCTATAGTTCAGATACTAAGACGGCCGGGGCGCTTGCACAATGGCTGGACTGGGTGAACAGATTGCGCGTCAGCAGCGCACCATGGGACCGCTCCTGGTAGCGGCAGTGGTCGTCGGCCTTATCGGTCTGCCCGTGGCAGCCTGGCTCGACCTCCGAGACCTGTCGGAACGGATGCTGCGCAGGCAAGCCAGCGAAATCAGCCGTATCATCGACGAAATGCGCGGATTCTACGGCAGCGACGTCGTAGGACGCGTGCTGCAAGCTAACGGCGCCGTGACTGCGACGCACAACTACCGGGACGTGCCAGGTGCGATCCCTATTCCAGCAACCCTCTCGATCGAACTCGGCAAGCGCATCAGCGCTCACGACGGGTCCGTCAAATATCGGTTCGTCTCGGATCTGCCTTTCAAAGGTCGCGCCCCCCACCAGCTCGATGCGTTCGAGCGGAATGCACTCATTGCTTTGCGCGCCAACCCGAAGGAGCCGATCATCGAAGTCTCGGGCTCACTGTTTGACCGGCAGGTCCGCGCCGCCGCCCCTGTAATAATGGGACAAGTCTGCGTGACTTGCCATAACTCACACCCGGACAGCCCCAAGACGGACTGGAAGGTAGGGGATGTCCGAGGGATCCAGGAGATATCAGTCAATCAGCCTATCGCTGCGAACGTGCTGACCTTCAAGTATCTGCTCGTATATTTCGGTTTCGCGGCGGCGGCGGGCCTGACGTTCATTCTCCTGCAGCGTCGGCAGTCCGCCTTGATCCAGGGGATCAACAAGGAGCTTTCGGAGGCAAACGACTTCCTGGCCGCGATTTCATTGAAGATCGCCAAATACCTTTCGCCTCAAATTTACAAAAGCATCTTCAGCGGCCAGAAGGACGTCACCATCGCGACCGAGCGCAAGAAGCTCACGATCTTTTTCTCCGACGTCAAGGACTTCACCGCGATCGTGGAACGGCTCCAGCCCGAGGACTTGACGCTTCTCCTCAACGAGTACTTCACCGAGATGTCGACGATCGCGCTCAGACACGGCGGCACTGTCGACAAGTTCATCGGTGACGCGCTTCTTGTGTTCTTTGGAGACCCCGAGACGCAAGGCGTCGAGGAAGACGCGAGAGCCTGCTTGCGCATGGCCGTCGACATGCAGCGTCGGGTGGAGCAGTTGAACAGGGTGTGGCGTGACCGCGGAGTTGAACGGCCCTTCCGAGCTCGTATGGGCATCAACACGGGCTATTGCAATGTTGGGAACTTCGGTTCCGATGATCGGATGGACTACACCATCATCGGAGCCGAAGCGAACTTGGCGGCCCGTCTGCAGTCGATTGCCGAGCCCGGTGGCATCTGCCTCAGCTATGAGACTTACGCGCTCGTGCGCGACCTTGTCCGGGCGCGTCCGTTGGCACCGATTGCCATGAAGGGGATCAGCCGGGAGGTTGTCCCCTACGAAGTCGAGGGCCTCCTGGGTGAACTCGCACAGCGCCCTCAGGTCATCAGCGAGCACGCGACTGGCCTCGACTTGTTCCTCGACGTTGAGGCAATCGACGAGAATGGGGTCGAGCGGGCGAAGAAACGACTTTCGGAGGCGCTCCTGGCCTTATCCATCCGAAGCAAGCCTGCCGCATCTTAGGTTCTTGAACGTGACGCAATGTGAACCGTGGCAAACCACATCAAGTCGGGTTCAACGCCCTCTCATGCGCCGCCGGTACTGACGCACTCGGCTGGTGTCACGAAAAGCACGACGAAGCCCGCAAGGGACTTGGTCCAGAGCATGACTTGTTCGAGCCATACTGCAGACGCCTTTGGCTTGATGTGGGTCGCTGACGTTGCCCCCCGGCGTGGGCTGTGTCCTGCTGGGCGGGTGAAGCGACGGGCGCTGGCGCGGAGCTTTTGGTCGCCCGGCTTCAGAACATGACATCCAATCTTCTCGGCCTACTCATTTGTATGGTTTGGTAGCGCGCTGATCGAGAGCAGAACGAACGTAGTCATTATCGGCCATGGCGTGGGCCAGCGCCTTGGAAAACTGTTGGGCTGCGGGGGCGGAAAGATGATAGCCGTCTGGAAAGTCCGCAGGGGTAAAGGGTATCACCCCCTGAAGATCGATAAGTTCTGCTCCTGCGTTGCGGATCGTATTGCGAAGTTCCTGTGGAAGAGGGTAACGGCGAGGAACGGGGATGGCAACGAAGACGAGCTTGTTGCCGTCCTCCACGACCATCCCGATGAAGCGCGCGAGTCGATGATAAGTCACGGGCGGATCAGGAAGGTCGTGTTGGCTCTGGCCCCTAAGAGTTCTGTTGATGACCTGCGCGAGCGTTGTATAGCCGGGGATCAGTGCAAGAACCCTCGTCTGCACGCGTGCTCTGTCCGCCCACAACCGAAAAGCGCAACTAAGCAGGTATTCAATGCGGTCGCTAGGTGACAGGACATCGTGCGCGAACGCCTCCGGGGCAGAGGAAAGTCCTGCAAACTCGCCACCCAGGCGTTCGACATTGAGCGGCTGATGATCATCCAGATGACCATACGCAAAGCTAATCACGACTAAATTAAGCTGCGGTTTTTTTGGCTGAATAAAGTTGCGGTATAAGTAGTGCCAATCGACGATCGTTGTATCGTCCGGAAAGATCATGGCAGGGTTAACCCTAGGAAGGTTAGCGCTAGCCAATGTGTCTGCGACAAGATCAGGTTGGATGCTGGCGCGTGTGAGCGAATTTCCAAGAAATAAGACGCGCGGAGGCCCTACCGTCCTAAGATCTTCAACGATTCTTGGTATTTGCCGGATGTGCCGTACGTCGGCAGATAGCCAGGGCTCACCCAGATAAAGACAAAACTCCACCGCCGCCAGCAAAAGCAGGACGGCCGCAATCACCTTCGACTCCCTCCTAAAATTGGAAATAAATGAATTCATGGGCGTTCGGTGATGGAAAGAAAATCAACATCAGGATCATGTATGCGTACACAACGGCGCGAACTGACCATGATCCCTGCGGAAGTGCGAGAAGGTTCTTCTTACGACGGTCGAGCCAGAACTCGAAAAGAAATAGAGGAAGCGTGTAGAAAACCATGAGCCCTAGCATGGCGATTACGCCAACCGTGATCCGCCAATCAGTGGCTATGAGATGAAGGAAGGTTCCTACTTGGCTTATGTTCTCAGCCCGAAACAGAAGCCAGCCGAAGCATACCAATTGGAACATCAGAACAATTCGCCAGGCACGGCCGAAAGCGGAGACAGGGGCTCTGCCCTCCCAGCCCATCAAACGGTAAATGCAAAGCAGCAATCCATGGAACAAACCCCATAAAACAAAAGTCCAGTTGGCGCCGTGCCAGATGCCGCCCAGAACCATAGTGATCATGAGATTTCGATACACTATTGGCGTGCTACCCCGGCTACCGCCGAGAGAGATGTAGACATAGTCGCGCAACCATGTCGAAAGGCTGATATGCCAGCGTCGCCAGAAATCGCTGGGCGAGATGGCTAGATAAGGTATCTTGAAATTATCCATCAAGTCGATGCCCATCCACTTGGCGAGACCTTGAGCAATGGAACTGTAGCCGGAAAAGTCGGCATATATCTGCCATGCGAATGCATATACACCGACGAGACATTCGAGCCCGGTAAGTTGATCGGCCTCACGACCAAAAATGCTGTTGACCAGCGAGGCCATGTTGTCGCCAACAACAACCTTCTTAAAGAGGCCTACAAGTATGTAGTACAGGCCGAGGCTGAAGTCGTCAGGACGACTGACGCGCGGCACCTCAAGCTGTTTTAGGAGTCCGCGGCCTAGCTCCTCATGCCCCTTGGCACCGGAGCGCATTATAGGTCCCGCGACCAAGTGCGGGAAAAAGGAGACGTAAAGGGCGAAATTCCAGAAACTGCTAGCCGGCTTTGCAATGCCACGCGCTATGTCGAAGACATAGCTCATACTCTGGAACGTATAGAATGATATACCAACGGGCAGAATAACGTTAAGCAAAGGTAAAGATACTGTTATTCCCAACGTCGAAAGAGTAGAATCGAGCTGGCTGGCAAAAAAATTATAGTATTTGAACACTCCAAGCAGCAACAGGTTAACAAAGACAGAGATCCAGATGTATCGTTGTCGGGGTGGGCCTGCCGGAGCCGCCGCCACAAGATTGCCCAGGCAGAAATCCATGATCGTAGAGAAAGCGATTAGTGGGAGAAATCGCCAATCCCACCAGCCATAGAAAAAGTAGCTTGCGGCGAGGGTAAATAGTCTCTGAGCGCGAAATGGAAGCGCCCAGTAAACGGGGATAAATAACGAGAAGAATATCCAGAAGGGCCAGCTATTGAATACCATGGCTTCCCAAAATTATCTAAGCGGGACCTTCTAAATATTTTAACTTCGAAGGCGCAGAGAACGCCGTGATTTGAAGGCGACGCTTGAGGAGATTGGCGACGCGGGATCACGGCTTTCCACGACGGCTCATCCCGTCTTGACGTGACCAACCCCGATTGCCAGCCATTCATGTGACGTGGCGACCAAGGGTTGTTCCAGGAAAGCTGTCTCCCTTGGCAGGTCGGGGGCCCCAGCATGACGATATCGATTGTTCCCCACTTTCCCGCTGTCCCGCCGGGCGGCTATACGCTGAAATATGCAGAAGATCGGCGAGGCGCGCTTTAGATCAACGTGCAGGCTAAGGCGTGGCCCTAATTTGTCTTCGTTCATTCAAACGACAACGCGCAGGCTGCCTCCGCGAGACGATCCGGTACTGGTGGACCCGTCTGGGCTCGATATTTGCCGCCGAGATCCGGCGCAAGCGGACACAAGGGATGCCCCCCGGGCCACAATGGCAACGGCACGTAGATGCGGGTGTTCGTCAAGATCACTGGGCAGACCTACTGCCTTTGGCTGGCTTTCGATCACGAAGACGAGGTCCTTGAAGCGCGGCGAGTTCCTATGGCGCCGCGATGAAGCTCATAGGCTGTGCGACAGGCAGGAGACCGGCCGCTTGGTTGGATAATCGAGCTGAGAACTCACACCAGCCTGGGCAAGCCCATGGGCATGAGCGGCATCTCCAAGAGCCAGGTCTCTCGGCTCTGCGAGGAGATCGACGGCAAGGTCAAGGCCTTCCTTGAGCGGCCGATCGAGGGCGACTGGCCAGACCTGTGGATCGACGCCACCTACCTGAAGGTCCGCCGCGGTGGGCGGATCGTCTCGGTCGCTGTCATCATCGCCGTCGGCATCAACGCGGACGGCCGGCGCGAGGTGCTGGGCATGGAGATTGGCACCTCGGAGCCCGAGCCGATCTGGGCGGAGTTCCTGCGCAAGCTGACACGGCGCGGCCTGCGCGGCGTCAAGCTCGTCGTCTCCGATGCCCACGAAGGCATCAAGGCGGCCGTCACCAAGGTGCTGTGCGCGACATGGCAGAGGTGCCGCGTCCACTTCAATGAGGAACGTGCTGGCCCATGCCGGCAAGAGTGGGTGCCGGGTCGTCTCAGCCTTCATCGCCGCCGCTTTCGCCCAGGAAACGCCCGAGGCCGCGTCCGTACAATGGCGCGCCGTCGCCGACCAGATCCGGCCGAAGGTGCCGAAGCCGGCGACAAGCATGCACGACGCCGAGCCCGACGTGCTTGCCTACATGACCTTCCCGAAGGACCACCGTGCCAAGCTGCACTCGACGAATCCCATCGAGCGCCTCAACGGCGAGATCAAGCGGCGCACGAGGTCGTCGGAATCTTCCCGAACGACGACGCGATCGTGCGCCTCGTCGGGCGCTGCTCGAACAGAACGATGAATGGGCAGTGCAGCGGGTCAGATATATCACTCTGGAAACGATCCGCCAGATGAGCGACGATCCCCTGATCAGCCTGCCAGCCGTGGCACGCTGATCAGCCCGGTCCAGGCCGGAGAGCACGGCGACCAATGCCGTCAGCTACACCACGCCGCGGGACACGATCTGCTCGCCGCCTCACGCCTACCACAGAAGCGCGTAACCAACGCGCGTGAGCGAAGACCCGGCATCATCAGAATGATCGATGAAAAGATTGGGGCGGGGGCGATAAGTGACCCTAATCTTAGCGGAGGCAACTCATGTCTTCGGCATAGTTGGGAACACAAGTCGCAGATCAGGATCTAGCGGTGGATTGTCAGACAACGACCTCCGATAATTGGTCAATACGCATTGGATCAGGGTGGCCCCGTACTGCGCCTATTTCAACGATCGGGCGTCGATTTTACCAACATTGCGGCCTTCGATCACCTGAGAAATGTCGTCCGCCAGTACCCCGACAAGCTTGCAATTGCTTGTGGCACTCTGTTGGTCCCGGCAGGCATTCTGACCTATTTCCTTCCGGCGCTCTTCAATGTCCCAGCCGGGCTGGAGCGCGCGGCCCAGTTTCTGCTTGGAAGCGTCGGCGCTGCATTCCTCGTGACAATTCTGAGCAGCAATTTCGGTGTTGCAAGCCTGATCAAGCAGTGCCCATCCCTGATTTTCAAAACGGACTCTTAAAGTATTGCTCGTTACATCAGGAAGGTTCAAGTATTATCCCTAGGATCCCATAGCTGACGATATAGGCTAATCTAAGATGATCAAAATCAATGTACTCGGCGATCTCGTGCTGACGGACCCCATCAACGAGCTTGCAAAACAGCCCGGTTCGCCGGCCATCTTTTCTTGCTCCACGAGAAGATTTTTGAGCGCCGCAGACCTGAATATCTTCAATCTCGAGTCACCAATAACTTCTAAAAAGACGAGCGAAAAGAAGGTGGGGCCCGCGCTCAGGGGGAATAAGGATCTCCTGCCCTCTATAGCTCAGAGCGGATTGGCCGTGGCAACACTCGCTAATAATCACATGATGGATTTTGGCACCTCCGGACTTGAGGATACATTAAATGCCCTCGATGAAAACAATATCGAGCATCTGGGTGCTGGAATGAAAGGGGCAGAAGCACCTCACCGGCTTCGCTACATCGCGCAAGGGACTTCTGCTTCGTTCATCAATGTCGCGGAGCAAGAATTTGGCGTCGTTGAGGCGGGGCGTGTGGGTGTGGTAAAAGAAGATATCGCATCAATGTATTACTGGATAGTAGAGGAAAAGACCGTTTCTGACTTCGTAATCGTTATCATTCACGGAGGTGCCGAATATTTTCCGCTACCTTCTCCGGAACGAATTCAAAGAGCCCGCCTCTATGCTGATTTTGGCGCAGATGCTGTTATCTATCACCATACGCACGTGATAAGCGCATACGAGAGCTACAAGAGCAAACCAATATTCTATGGGCTTGGAAACTTCCTTTTCTATTGGCCCAACAAGGGAGCCGATTGGAATACAGGAATGGCTGCATCGCTCGTTCTAGACGTCGAACATAAACGAATCATCGGTGAGCCGCTTGTCCACCGGTACTCGCTTGATGATGGTGTTCGCATACTTTCCAAGCAAGAAGCTCAACGTGAATTCTCCTGTCTCGATAATCTTAACATGGCTCTCGCAGATTCATCTCACCTGGGCAGGCTTTGGGAGGAATTCTGTCTCCAGCAACGACACAGGTACTTGCGGCTGAACAACTTGATCTCGGAGTTTCAAGAGGGGATGGCCCAGCGCGGCGTTTGGCCGATTCCTATGTTCCCCAGCAAATCGCTGCTAGGTGGGCTAAACGCGTTGAGGTGCGTTTCGCATCGTGAAGCTTCGGTGACTGTGCTTGAAGCCGAGGCTAAGCGGCGCTTCGATACATTCATCACGTGACACGCGTCCGACTTGAAACGACTTGCGGGATCCGGTTTTGCGCGTCAAACTCAAGCTATGGGGTTTTTTGCTGACATCTTGGCGCCGCATACGAGCTGCGCGCTGTATCATGGATAATTGGATTGCTTTCGTCGGCCCGGCAGCGCTCCAAGGGGGCAGCAGAATGGGGGAATGCCATGTCGAATGCCATGTCGAACGCGGCGTCACCCGTAACGCCGATGGCTGACGTAGCGAGATTACGCTTCGTCAGCAATGTGGCTGCCAATGCATGCTACATCGTTCTGAACACAACCATCATGCTGTGGTACGTCCCGTTTCTGGTAAATCATCTCGGCGTAGCAGCATACGGGATGATTGCGTTAGCAAACTCCCTGGTCATGTATGGAGCCCTTGTGGGAACCAGCCTAAACGTTTCCATTAGCCGTTTTTTGGCGATAGACCTGAATAGGGGGAACACAGTCAGCGCAAACGGGACCTTCAACACAGGCTTGGCACTTTCGGTAATTGCTTGTAGCGCTCTGCTGGTCCCGGCAGGTATTCTGACCTATTTCCTTCCGGCGCTCTTCAATGTCCCAGCCGGGCTGGAGCGCGCGGCCCAGTTTCTGCTTGCAAGCGTCGGCGCTGCATTCCTCGTGACAATTCTGAGCAGCAATTTCGGCGTTGCAAGCCTGATCAAGCATCGCTTCGACCTGCGAAATATTGTAAACTCGCTTACGTTGCTGACCCGGGTGGGTATCATAGCACTCTGTTTCATGGTCTGGCCTGCAACCCTCTGGCACGTGGCAGCGGCTTTCGTCATCGCCGCTATGGTCGGGCTGGCGGGGGATGTAGTCGTCTGGAGGCGCTTGACGCCGGAGTTGCAACTCAATTACCGAAGCATCGACCGTCATCATTTTCGGGCGCTTGCGAATTTGGGCGGCTGGTCGGCAGTCAATCAGACCGGCGCACTCCTGCTGATGCAGGTGGACCTCCTGATCGTGAACGCCATGTTCGGTGCCGAGATGACCGGACGATATGCTGCCGTCCTGCTCTTCCCTGCTTTGATCAATACGCTCACGGAGGCGGTCGTCACGGTGTTAAGTCCGGCAATAATGGCGCGCTACGCCGCAGGCGACATCGACGGAATGCGTCGGATCGCTCGTCATTCCGTCAAGCTCCTTAGTGTTGCATTAGCCCTGCCGGTTGGCCTGCTGTGCGGCTTTGGCGCACCTTTGCTGCATCTTTGGCTAGGCCCGCAGTTTGCTCAACTTAACGTGCTGCTGATCCTTCTGGTTGGTCATTTGGCTGTTAACCTAGCCGTCAGGCCGCTTTTCTACGTAGTGACGGCATACAACCAGGTCAAAGTGCAAGGGCTGCTCACCCTAGCCCTCGGCTTGGCGAATATCGGCTTGGCGATAGCGCTTGCACGCTGGAGCGGATGGGGAGTAGTCGGGGTCGCGGCTGCCGCGGCCATCGTGTGGACGGTCAAGAACTGTCTGTTCATGTCCAGCTACTGCGCAACCCTGTTGCGTCTCCCCTGGTGGTCGTTCTATGCGCCCTTGACGGCCGGGGCACTCGGCACGCTAGCTATCGGCTTCGCCGGCAGGTTCATCTCACAGCTTTGGTGGCCACCTAATTGGCTGGCTCTCGGCGCAATGGCCGTGACAATAGCTGTATTGTACAGTATAATTGCTTATTTCTTGTGTTTAAATCGCTCAGATCGCGAATTGCTGTGGAGCATTCTAGATGGGAGGGCCCGTGCTTAATTGGCGCGCACCGGTCTTGAAGGTCTACGACACACGGATTTCCCGTAATCCGATCCCCGGCTATTGTTCCTTTTTGCACGAATTCCATAATCGGCCGGTCTCACGGCAGCGAGAGGAGCAGCACGAGCGTCTTTCGCAACTCTTGCGGCACGCTGCGCGCAACGTGCCGCATTACCGTGATGTGCTGGCCGCTACTGGTGTGGTGCACGGCGATCAAGTGAACCTCGAACGCTTTCGGCAGGTGCCGGAGCTTACCAGGGAGATGTTGCACACGAAATTCGACCTTCTGAAGAGCGATGATCTGGCCTCGAGGGCGTGGTACAAGAGCAGCTCGGGCGGAAGCAGTGGAGAACCGGTGACGTTGCTGCAGGACAGATACTACAACGACATGGGGCAGGCCTTGACCCAGATGCACTATTCCTGGGCTGGTCGAGCCTCGGGCGAACCCTTTGTCAAACTTTGGGGGTCGGACCGCGACATAATGTTTGGGACGGTAGGATGGCGTAACAAGCTCAGCAACTTCATCCGGAACCAAACGTTCCTCAACTCCTTCGATCTAAGCAGACAACACATGCAGAACTACGCCAGAGTAATTCAGCGTGTGCGTCCGGTCATCATCGAAGCTTACGCCGAAAGCATCTACGAACTTGCGCGCTACATCAATGCCGAGAAAATCAAGTTGCCTCGTATCAGGAGCGTCGTCACCAGCGCCGGAACTCTGTATCCTTTCATTCGTGAAGAGGTCACGCGTGCCTTTGACTGCCCGGTATTAAATCGTTACGGCACACGAGAGGTCGGCAGCGTCGCCGGCGAGCGCGAGGCCGGAGCAGGGCTGAAAATCTACACCTATACCCATTTTGTCGAGGTCGTGGATGAGGCAGGCGAGCCGTGTGGGCCGGGCGAAGAAGGCGAAGTGCTGGTCACGTGCCTGACGAACTATGCCATGCCGATTATTCGCTACCGGATCGGCGACCGCGCGATGGTCGGAGCCGCGGTTTCGACCCCGACGCCCTCCGTTGAAAAGCTGGAGACGGTTACCGGACGCATGATGGATGCCTTCGTGCGCGAAGACGGCTCGACCATCCCCGGTGCTTTTTTCGTCCACTTCCTTGGTGTGGTGCACAAATCCGACTGGCTGAAGAAGACCCAGATCATCCAGCAGAACTACGACTCGATTCTGATTAAGATGGTCACGGCAGCGCCGCCACCGGAAGGTGCCTTGGAGGAAATCCGCGGTTCGCTGCAGCGTGTTACGGGACCCGCATGCCAGGTTACCTTCGAGTTCGTTGATGCCATTCCGAAGCTGGCCTCAGGCAAATACCGCTATACGGTGTCGCTCGTTTCTCGTCCACCACACAGCACATCCGCTATACAGTAAGTGGCTGAAGTTCGCGCTGGCTGCCGCGCGACGCGCGGCAGCCCCTCCGTTCGCAGAAGCCCCACTCGGCTGCTGGAACGCTGGAACCAGGCGCCAAGCACCCAAAGCCACGCTTGCTGCCGCGCTGCCTGCATCGGCAACAGCGGCTCCGCCGGCTTTTGCAGGGGGAGTTCGCCCTCACGAGTGTTAAAGAAATGCCGCACAACCTCGCGGCCCACTCCACGACGGTAACCGCCCGGTTGTTGCCGCGGAGATTTCATTTCGCTATTTCGCTTTGATGCGAGCGATGAGTTCCTGGTCACCTGGTCATCGACGAAGGACGAAGGACGAAGGCTTCGAGGAAGTCATTCCATTCGTCCCGCGACGCGATAGTCCAGGAAAGGCGAACGCACCTCGATAGAACGCGCGATTGAGGTCGGGGCATGTCCCAAGGATGTCGACTGTCGACCGGCAGGTACAGCGTAATCCCGTGCCTGTTGGCGCGGCCGACATCGTTTGCTCGCGCCGTGGCACTCCACAGCTCCGACAGCGTGCGCATGCCGCGAAATTGTGGCGCACAAGGGGGGCCGACGGCGAGTTGCGGACCGGATCGGTTCGCACACCATCAAACGCCGCGGCGTATCCCCCATCCCGATCTGCCCGCTCAGGGCGCACTCCAGATCGGGGTCCAATTTTTGTTCACGCCGATTCACATATTGCCCAATCGGGCGCGGTGCGGCTCGTCCAGTCTCACCAGCCGGAGAGTGTGCTGGCGGGAGCTTTTTGATAGCCCTTCACCGGTCCCTGGAGAGATCGTTCAAGGCCAGATACTCGGCAAGTGCGGCAGCCACTCTTGGCAATCGCCTACGCCGGCGAACGGTGATTGGCCCGCGTCAGCAAATCCTCCCTGATGCTAGCAATCGGGCCGGAAACAGGAAACAATAGCAATCCGAGAAGTATGAAGAAAGTCGGATGGGCAGCCATGCCTCCGCCCTTCAACCACGAGGCGAAGTAGCCTACGGACACGCCCAACACCAGCGGAAAATAGCCTGCGACCAGCTCATCGTAATTATGCAATCTGCGGCGGTACCGAAAGAATTGCCATACCCCGAGAACTACTGCACCAGCGTACAGAACAACGCCGAGCACGCCTGTCTCTGCTGCTACCTCGAGGAGAGGATTGTGACTCGGCACACTAGAGCGATCAGCGTAGTTGCTCGTCAGGGGAGCGACATATTGGTAGAGCTCGGACGGGCCGTTGCCAATCCCCACCCCGCCCCACAGGTGGTCCCGTACAAGTTGCAGACTGGCATACCACAGCACAACGCGCCCCCCCAGATCTCCGCCCTCACCTTCCTCGAAGCGTCGCACGAGGACATCAGTGGCGAGTGGTGCAATCGCAAGCAGGGAAACGACCAGTATTATTCCGACGATGCCGAACGGTCTCATGGGCTTGTAGAAGAAGAACGCGAGCAGCACGAGCAGGAGCGAGATCGAACTTCCCCGGGACCCGCTGAGGGCGACGAGGCCCAAGGTGCAAAGGATGAAAAAAATACTGAGGACCAGATGGAATGCGCGGGTCAGGCCGGAGGAGCGCAATACTGGCCAAATCTGGCCGGGAAGCGTCAGGACCAGGGTCACACCAAAAAGATTCTCGTTCATTTCCAAGACTTGCAGTCTCTCACCAAGCTGGTAACCGCCTGCGAATACTGCCTGCAATCCAGCCAGGATGAGCATCCAGCCCACCAACATTAGGACGCGCATCAATCCGTCTATGGCTGCGATCGATCTGACCTCCGCAGAAATGAGTAACAGCACAATGAATCCACTGGCATAGGCGACAAGTTCTTTCCGGGCCAGGATGAGATCGGGAGCCCAAAGCAGGGTGACGACCGCCCAGAGAAGATAGAGGGCCATTAGAACGCATACGGCGTTCCACTGAATGTGCTGCCGCTGAACGATGATGCTAAGCAGCCACGCCCCTAGCGCTAACGCGAGAGCCGAATTAGCGGCGACGTCGTAGACCAACCCGGACCGTAGCCCCATTGGCATCAGCGCAAGGAAGATCGCGACATAAAGGGCGCTCAGGGGCCGTTGGACCAGATAAAGAGCGATGGCGGCGCAGCCGGCTGCGCCGACGGCCAAGATGGGAGCCCGGGGATCGCCCCACAGGATCAGCACCAAAGCCATCAGGATGGCAAGCAGGACAGCCGAGCTCACATACATCAGGCTTATCGGGGATGGTATATCAGGAGAAAGATTCGACACCGCTCGTCTCCCTGCCTTCGAATCCGATTCAGCTGCGATCCAAAGATGGCGTCGCGACGTTCCAGGTCCGGCCCCGGCCTAACTGCACTCCCGGAAGCGCCCTTTCCAAGGCTCGGCACACTGCCTCGAGGCTATGCTGCCGGCGAACGTAGGAAAGCGCGAGTTCTCCGCACCGCTGATTGAGCGACTTCGTTCGAACGATCGTATCGACATCGTGGACCAACTGAGTCATGGTTCGGCTAACGAAGCCAATCTCCTTCTGCTCGATCACTCCTCCAGGATCCACCGATAGTGACACGACCGGAACCCCAATACTCCATGCCTCAAGCATGGTATTTGGGAACCCTTCGACGGACGATGTATTTACCAGAGCCTTGGCTTTCGACAGCAGGGCCATGACCTCGTTGTCGCGCTTCGGGCCGTAGAAGATCAGGTTATCAAGTTTGCGGATCCGCTGTTCCAGCGCCACCTTTACCGTGCTGCTTACTGTGGGATCGAATCCGCCCACCACTGCGAAGCGCAGGCGGGGCAGCGCGTCCGCCAAATCCAGGAACAGATGGAGCTGTTTGCTTGTTCGGATCTTCGCGATCCAGATCGCATCAATGGTGGTCGTGTCGTATACGCGAGGATATTCGGAGACCGAGCGCACCAGATTCGGCACATATGCCGAGCGCTCCCACAAACGCGGGTTGAGCATAGCCGATTGCTGGTGGTGCTGGACCGCAATCACGTCGGTACTTCGCATGCCAAGGCTGAATAGCGGAGCGTGGAACCATTTCTTGTGATCGTAAGCGGTCCAGGGCGTGCAATGAACATCGTTGGCCAGAGCATATATGAAGCGCGTATCGCGGCGCGATCTGGCAAACAGGCCCATCAGCCAAATAAAATCTGTTGGGAGGCGCGCATAGAGAACATCCGGGCGCAACGTGTCCATGGCACGCCAGAATGCTGGGAGACTTGCAGGCAATCGCCACGCCGGTGCGGCAGCGATGCAGCTGACCCCCGCAATCTTGCCGAGGGACTGCGTTTGCCCGTCGCCATATATGAGGCTTACCTCGTGCCCCAGACCCGCGAGAGCCGCGGCAAGATGAGCTATCTGCGCTTCAGCACCGCCCGATGAGCGACTATCGCCGGCAAGGACCTGAGTCGATCTATATCCAGGAGAAACAAAGCACCACCGCAACGTCCAACTCCCACCTATGGCGAAAACGCATTATGTGCTGGTCGTGACCTCTGACCGGAGGGCGCCGGTTCGGGTTAATTCCAAAGACCGGAGCGCGAATAGTTTTTTCGGTGCTTCTGAAGGAATTCACCAATGTCCCCAAATCGGTACCGTGCATGCTTGCGCAGATGGACACGCGTCAGCACCGCATGAACATTGGTCAGGCTTTCAAACCGATTGGAGCAACGCAACTGCTGGAGGGCATTGCCGGCGACCTCGCGCCTGGTACTTCCCCACCGCACTGCGAAAATCACCTCGTCGGCTACGGCGGAAAGGAGGCGGGTTTCCGGTGCGAATGTCGGCGGGGCGTCAATGATGACGCAATCATAGCGTCCGCGCAGCCCTTGACAGACATCAACGATTTTCTGAGCCACAAAAAGCGAAGGTTGGTCAGCACCTGTCCGCCGCACCAGAAGATGGTCGCAATCCAGATCTGGGATCGGGCTAATGGGACCAGCGCTCGTATATTCGGGCGAAAGCGTGTGCTCGCCATTCCGGCGCGCAATTTCGAATGCAGCTGTAGTTGACGGATCCTTTAGCTCGTGCAGGTCGCGGTCGATCAGGAGAACCCGGCGGCCAAGACGCGCCGCGCAGGCCGCGAAACTTGCCGCAAGCGTTGTCTTGCCCTCGCCAGGCACACTGGACGTCACGAGAATGATCATCGGCTTGGCACTCGGGCCAGCAGGTTGGAGGATTGCTGCCACGATCGAATAGATGGCCTGACCGTATGCCGATGATAGCCCATCGAACAAATAGCGGTCGCTCTGGCGGCGGTGAGTCCACCGAATGTCAGGGACAAGGCCGATGCACGAGACTCCAAGGGCGTCAACTATGTCACGTTCGCTCCGCAGGCTGCGGTCCATGCGCTCGAGAATAGCTGCGATAGCCAATCCGAAAGCCGAGAAGGCGATGAGGGCGGCCGGAATAAAGAGGATCGGGTTGATCGAGCTTGGGCGCGTCGGCGCTCGGGCAGATGTGAGGACATGCGCCGCCACTGTCGCGTCCTGCTCCTCGGCCAAATTTTGCTTGCGCCGAAGAAGATCGTCGTAATGGTTCGCGGCGGATGCGCTTTGGCGCTCGAGAAAGCGAAGTTCGGCTTCGGAAGCGAGGCGGTCGGCGGCCTGGCTCTGCAGTGACTTCAGATCTTGCTCTAGCATCGAGGCTTGTGAGCGAATTACTTCGGCCTCGTTCTTCAACCGAGCCTGCGAACGCTCATTTTCGGGGTCGCTTACTGCACCTGGTTCTGGAGCCGGCATGTCGTGACTCTTGACCTGCTCCTCACCTGTGGCTGCGGTACCACGAGGCCTATCGATAGCAGCCTCTCTGACCGCTATTTCGGATCTCGCACGTGCAAGCTGCCGCCTCGTTTGGGCGATCAGTTCTGTATCAGCCTCGACATTGCTCATTCCGTGAACAATGCGGAACGATTCCATCCGTTCTTCCGCTTGATGAACCTCGGATTTGACCTCCACCAGTCTCTGGTCCAGCCAAGCCAGCAAACGTCTGGCCTGCCGCCGGTTCCGATCACGCAGCTCATTGATGTGGAGGTCCACGAATTGGTTCACTATGGCTGCGGCCTTTTCAGGACTCTCGTCGGTGTAGCTCACGGAGATGACACGGGAGCGGCGCTCTTGATTGACCTTTACGCCAGCTCTGAGTTCCCCGAGGGTTGGTACACCTGGCCGAGCATCACCAGCCTCGGCTTCTGAATCCGGTGTGGGAAAGATGCTTTTGATCGAGCCAATCAACGCCCGGAGCCGTGCCCGTAATGTTTTGATGGAATTCCTCAATACCGAGGTTTCGTCTGGCGTTTCGGACTGAAAGTCCGGGTGGTCGTAGAGGCTGGCCTGAACCGAGCGGATATGATCTTCGGCAGTTAGAAGAGCCATGGCCGTATCGATCACGGTCGGATCGACGGTTTCGAATATGGTCGACTGAGTTGAGTTCGCATCGCGCGGGCCAGGGTCGATCATGAGCTGAGCCGTTGCCGTGTACGAAGGCGGGACTGCCAAGGCGGCAATGAAAGTCACGAAAGTACCGAATCCTGCTATGGCAGCGATTAAGACCGTGTGCCGCCTCACGATGTCGGTGAGTCTGGAAAATTGGACTCCTGGATCCGGTCGCGAATCCGAAGGCGCCGAACCGTCTATTCGAGAGTATCTCCCGCCTGGTACCCTAACGCGTTCCATGACTTGCGGCCTTCTATTTCGTCAGGACAACTTCGGAAATGTGGATGGCATGCTTGGCCTCCGATGCCGCGCCGTCAGGAGGAAACCGGTATTCAATTCCTAAGGAGACCGCGGAGGTGCGTCTTCATGCGTTCAGATGGTGTCGGCAGGCACAAAAGAATGAGACTTTGAGGAGTGGGATCGAGATCTTCAGGATCAATCCATGCTCCGTCGGGCCGAGCCAACCGATTCACGAGCAAACGCGTCGGGGACATCATGAAGACAGCAAGGTTAGGCCTATGGCGCCAAATGCTAAGCGTCGGCTGGATGCCACTCTTGTTCACTCTCGTGAGCAATGCAGCCGCAACGGAATACAAACTTGCGCCAGGGGACGCGATAGAGGTCACGATCGAAGGATTGCCGGAGTGGCATCACCGTGTCCCCATCGAGTTCGATGGAACGATATCTCTGCCGACGCTTGGGACTATCGAAATCGCAGGTTTGACGGCCGCAGAAATGCGGAACAAAATCGCAGCCGCCCTGCCGACACGACTGTTCCGGGAAAGGACTCCCGAGGGCCGCGAATATAGCGTTCTGGTTCTCCCAAGTGATATTGCGGCAAGCGTTGCCGAATACCGACCTATCTACGTCGATGGCGACGTCTTGACGCCAGGCCAGTATGCGTTCCGGCCTCTTATGGCGGTTGGACAGGCCGTTGCCCTTTCGGGGGGCTACAGCACCATACGGGGAAGCCATGCCACGGCTGATCCTAACCAATTGGTGGACTTGCGCGAGGATTACAATCTTCACGCGTTGGAATATGTCAGAGAAACGGTGCACCTGTCACGGCTGCAAGCCGAACTGAACGATGCAGATAGCTTCGAAGAGAATATTCCGGCAACCCAGCTGATTCCCGCTGCCAATCTGGCAAACCTCATTCAGTCTGAACTGAATTTGCTGAAAACCTCACAAGAAAGCTACCATCAGGAAATCGCCTCAATTCGTGCCGCGATGAAGCAAGCGGACGGGCAGATCGCAATTCTCGCTCAACAGGAAGAGAAGGAACAAAGCGGAGCACAGGCTGACGCACAAGAGCTTGAAAAGCTTACCGCGCTGTTCGAGGCCGGCAACGTGCAAGCTACGCGCGTGTCGGAGGCACGCCGCGCGGTGCTGCTGTCTTCCACGCGCCAGCTTCAGACAATTGTGAACAAGATGGAAATCCAGCGAGGACGGGAGGCCTCAGCGCAGACTCTCAACAAGATTGCAAACTCGCGTCGGATCGGACTCCTTCAAGACATTAGAGAGACGAGCGAGAGACTGGCCGGTGCGGAGTTACGATTGAGGGCCGCCAGTGAGAAGCTTCGCCCTGGCGGGACGACTTCACCCTCTGAAATGCTCGGAACGGCTGCGGCGCCCGTGATCACGATCATGCGCAAAGTCGATCAGGATTGGCTCCGCGTCCCGGCAGACGAGCATACCGAGCTGTTGCCCGGCGACATCGTCAAAGTCTTGCTCCCTTCCAACCAGATGCCGGGTCCCGCAGCGGTGACCGGGGAAATAGATAAGGCGCCGCAAAGCCGCCAGCCTGCCGAACAATCCGCTGCGGTCCAGACGCACCCAAAACAAGACCGGCACACCCCAAGTGCAAAGGACGCCTCCAAAAGCGAGTTTGACTAATGGGCGCGGCACGCGGTTCGAGGCAAGCGGAGGCGATCGCCGTGGTCGTCGGACAGCTCGGGCAAGGCGGAACAGAGCGGCAACTCTATCATTTTCTCGCCCATTGTGATTTTACCCGCTGGGCCCCCACCGTCTACGTGTCGGGCGAGCTCGGGTTCTGGGAAGCTCCGATACGCAAGCTCGGCATTCCTGTGGTGCTGTTGAAGGGCCGCCGCCTGGATAAGATGCGCCAATTGCGTGCGGCATGCGTCGCCCGCAAAACACGATGCTTCTTTTCATGGTCGTCCTATACCAATGTGTTCGCGCTCGCCTTGACCGGGCTGGGCATCCGACGCATCGGATCATTCCGCAACACCTTGTTTGCTGATCTGCCGACAGAATGGCGCGGCTTATGGTCTTGGGTGAGCGTGGCCGGCATCTCTGTCGCGGTTTGCAATTCCCGCGAGACCCAGGAGCAGCTCGCGCACCGCCTCGGCTCAAAAAGGTCTGTCGTCTATGTGCCTAACGTGGTCGAGATTTTCCCATCTGATCAGATAGCCAAGTGGCGTGCCGAGTGGCGTCGGCGGCTTGATCTGCGCGACGACGCAGTGTTGGTGCTTGGGGTAGGTCGACTAGCGCCGCAGAAGCGCTTCGACCGGTTTATCGATACGATCGCACGAGTAGGTCGGCACAGCAGGGTGCAGGCCGCGATTGCCGGACAAGACCTCGGTTGCCTCGGCGAGTTGAGGAGCCAAGTGGCGCGTCTCGGACTTGACGATAGAGTCCGTTTTCTCGGCAGCGTCCCTGATGCCCGAGAACTCATGTGCGCCGCCGACATTTTCCTGCTGTCTTCCGACTATGAAGGCATGTCCAATGTTGTGCTGGAGGCCATGGCCTCGGGGGTGCCCTGCATAGCCACGCGAGTGAACGGCGTCGCCGACCTCATCCAGAACGGCGTAACCGGGATCATAGCCGAACCCGAACCGGACGAGCTATCGCGCCATGTTCTTCGCCTCGGATCGGACCCCGGCATGCGGCGCGAGATCGGCACCCTTGCGCGCACCTGGATCGAGCAGAAGTTCCAGCCGAAATCGGTGACTGGCCAACTCTGGACGTTATGCGCGGCGGGGAACGACGCCGACACAAGAGAAGGGATTGGCCATGCGACTCGCCATCTTCGTCGATCAGGTTTTCTGGCGCGACGGCGACACTCTTTCGACGGATGAGCCTTACATCCTTTTTCCGGCTAGCTTCATCGAGTCCGTCGACGAGATCATCTTCATCGGGCGCGAGGCAAGGCAAGCCGGGCGCGGGCCCTATGTGCTCGACCACCCGGGGATCACGCTATGCTCGCTCCCCTACTATCCGAACTTGTATCAGCTGTGGCGCCTCAGCCCGAGTACGTTCCTGGAGATACGTCGCCGAATTTCCGAGCAGGCGCGGAGTTGGGATGCGATCCTGATTGGCGGTCCAAATCCGATCGGGCAGATGATCGCGATGCAGTGCATTTCACTCGGTGTGCCGGTGAGCCTCGTGGTTCGCCAGAACCTGATCCAGCAGATGGGCACCCATCGGGGTTTGAAACGCCTCGCTGCCATGGCGGCCGCAAAAGCACTTGATTGGCATTTCAAGCGGCTTGCGCGTAACCGAACAGTGTTCGCTGTAGGCCGAGACCTTGCTCGGGAGTACGGCGGCTTCAGCAACCGTGTGCACGAGCATATGCCCTGTCTGATGAGGGACGCGCAGCTCAGGACCTTTGCAGAAATGTGTTCCGGGCCCAATCCAAGGCGTTTGATCTGCGTTGGCCGGCTGGCTCCCGAAAAGGGACATCACGTGCTTCTCGAAGCACTGGCGCACCTCAAGCAGCGCGGGATGTCGTGCCACCTCGATATCGTTGGAACAGGACCGATGGAGGCGGAGCTCAAGGCTCGATCAACGGCTCTCAGCCTACGTGACAACGTCACATTCCGCGGTTTCGTGCCTTACGGGCCGGCTTTGTTCGAACTTTACCGGCAAGCCGGAGCGTTCGTGCTCCCATCCTTCACGGAGGGCTTTCCGCAGGTCATCAATGAATCGCTGTGCATTGGTCTACCCACGATCGCTACCGCCGTGGGAGGAATTCCGCTTTTCCTCAAAGACAATGAAACAGCCATGCTTGTTCCGCCAGGCAACGTCACTGCGCTGGCAGCTGCGATCGAGCAAGTGGTATGCCGCCCCGAATTGCGGGAGCGCTTGCGCAGCAATGGGCGCGCGCTGATGGTCGACAACACCATGGAAGCCAATCGCGAACGGATGATTGGAGCTCTTCATGCCGAAGTCTTCTCAAGATAGATCGCCTGAATACCGGTCAGCGCTCGCCGACTATCCAGGAGCGCGCATCCCTGAGCAGCCGACCGTTGGCATCGTTATCCCGGTCTGCAACGAGATCGCACATCTTAGTGCACTCGCTTCCAACCTTTTCAGTCAGGATTATCCCGCGATTGCCGAAATCTGGTTCGTTGACGGAGGGTCAACCGACGGAACGCTACAGATGCTGCAACAGATGCAGCGGCGCGACCCACGAGCGCGCGTCATCGAGAGTCCGGGGCGTGGCCCTGCGGCTGCCATCAATCTGGCGGTTCCTCGCATGCGGACGGACGTCTTCCTGCGTCTTGACGCCCATGCCCACTATGAACCCGACGTCGTCCGGCAAAGCGTCTCAGGGCTGCTCGCCACAGGTGCGGGAGGGGTGGGAGCAATCGCGCGTCCATTGCCTTCGCAATCGCTGGTTGGTCGTGCAATCGTGGCGGCACATAGAAGTCCCTTTGGGATCGGAGTTGCCAAATTTCGCAGAGAAAACGCGTCAGGATGGGCCGACACGGTCTGGAATGGCTGCTATTGGAAGTACATCGTAGACCAAGTCGGCCCAATGCGAGAAGATCTTTGGCGTGCTGAGGATAACGACTTTAACGAACGGATACGTCGGCTCGGCTATGGTCTCTATCTCTCTCCGGACATCCGAGCTTTCTATCAGCCCCGGGAAACCCTGTCCGCACTTTGCAAGCAATATTTTGGCAACGGATTTGGCGGCGCCCTCGCGTGGGTCGAGAATTGGCGCGCGTTGCGGCTCCGACATCTCGCTCCGCTCGCACTGGTAGCAAGCCTGTCAATTCCGTTTGCGGTTTCTTTATTTTGGCCGCCCGCGCTGCTCCCCGCAGCAGGCATGCTGTTACTTTACGAAGTTGGGTTGCTGTGCGCTACCTTGAAGGCCGCTTACACAGCGCCGGGCATGTATCTGCTCCTCTTCCCGGCGGTGCTGGCGGCGGTGCACTTGAGCTATGGATGCGGTTCCCTTTGCGGACTCGCCTTGCACGGCTTTCGAAAAGCCGGTAGCTGGCGTTGGCTTCATCCCGCGCTGGCCCTCTTGCTCGTGCTGAGCATCTTCTACTTCCTGCTGCCTTCGGGTGCTGGGCAGGGAGAACCGGTCATATGGCTCGTGCCTAGTTTGGAACGAATGAGCCAAGACGCTGCCCCTGGCGATCGGCTGAAGATCGAGCTTTATGCAGCTCGTGGTGAAACCGAGTCGTTCCAGGTTGGAATCCGTGCGCCGGGCACCGCCCTCACCAACGTGACGATTCAGGTCCAAGATCTGATCAGCAAAGGCGACCGAGCCCGTATCGCTGCAAAGAATGTGACGCTTTACCGCGAACACTACGTCCATGTGGCGCGATCCAGTCCCGACCTGAAAGGGTCGAACCGACCGCTTGGCCCGGGATGGTACGCTGATGGGCTGATACCGCTGGATGCCGGGGGATTCACTTTAGCGGCACAGGGCCATTCCCGACCTGCAACCCGCTTTTCCGTCCCTTCGCGCGCTAACCAGCCTATCTGGGTCGACATATCCGTTCCACCCGGCACGCCACCCGGCCGCTATGGCGGCACCGTGAGGGTGTCAAGTGATCAGGGCAATGCTGTCGGCGAAGTCGTGCTTCATGTGTGGGACTTCACACTCCCGCTTACCCCGTCGTTGAACTCAGCTTTCCTAATCTGGGACGCGAATACTCCGCAGGCCCAGGCGGAGTTACTGAAGCATAAGCTAATGCCGCGTAACGTGCGTGTTCAGAACCAAGCCTCCTTCGTTGACAGGTTCGGACTAAAATCCACCAATCTCGGCCTGTGGAGCAATGCCAGCATGGCTCAATGCGCGATGAAGCCGCCGCCATCCCTCGAAGAGGTGCAAGAGGCGGCAGCTCAACACCATCCCGCCCTCCATCTCTTCAACTACACAGCCGACGAAATCGACCGCTGCAAAAGCCTCTATGGAACTATGAAAGCCTGGGCGCGCGTCCTGCATGAGGCAGGTGTCGACAATCTCGTTACCATGACGCCTGCCCCTGAGCTTTTTGACGATGGCACTGGAAGCGGGCGTTCTGCCATCGACATCTGGGTGCTTCTTCCCAAAATGTATGACAGCGCACCGGAGCGGATTGCTGAGGCTCTGGCAAAGGGTGATGCCGTTTGGTCATACAACGCGCTCGTTCAAGACGAATATTCTCCCAAATGGGAGATAGATTTTTCGCCGATCAACTTTCGTATCCAGCCCGGATTCATCAATCAGAGTCTCAAGTTGACCGGGTTGTTGTATTGGCGCGTCGACCTTTGGACAAAAGATCCTTGGAACGACGTGCAGACCTATCGGACTGGAGGTAATGATTACCCGGGCGAGGGAATGCTTCTTTACCCGGGGCAGCCCGTCGGGGTGGAGGGCGTTGTACCCTCAATGAGGCTCAAATGGCTGCGCGACGGAGTCGAGGACTACGAATTCATCGAGATCCTCAAGCGAAAGGGTTGCGGCGAAATCGGTGCGGAGATCGCGCAAACTGTTGGGGCCTCATGGAGGAGCTGGACGCAAAACCCGGAAGCATTGGAGGCTAGCAGGCGGCAACTTGGATCCATTCTGTCGGGCCTTGGTGGTCCGGGAGCTGGCTGCCATGCGCATTTGACCGGCGATGAAGTCAAACTGCTTCGAGAAGCTGGATCGAGTACCCGCGCGCCGGCCGATTGAGGCACGACACGCTTACGCAACGCAGTGTGTCCTGCATTGGACAAGGAAGCCAGCGCGAACGGAGTCCGCGCTGGCAAATCTGTCACACTAAGAAAAAGGAAGAATGGATCTGCGAGAAATGCATGTCTAGGAACCCAATGTTGCCATGGTCGGTGGCTGCGAATACGTCGTCCTTGGCGCCATCCCCATCAATGTCGGCGGTGACAAACGCCAGGTCGTTAAAATGCAGACCAGTTCCGTGCAGGTCGATTCGATCGATCCCAGCCTGCCAGTCCATTATCACATCCGTACCCCAACTGGCTTCGTGGAAAACAAAGACATCGGCATCCTTGCCGCCGGCAAGGAAGTCGTTGCCATGCCCCCCCGTCAATTGGTCAGCCCCATCGCCCCCCTCAAGGATATCATTGCCGTCCCCGCCGAATAAGTGATCGTTACCGGATTTGCCATCGATCATCTCGGCAGCCGCGGTTCCGACGATCTTGTTTGCGCCACCATTGCCGTCGATCTCCTTGTAAGAGCCGTAGTCGGGTAGGCCGATGGGAACCTGACCAAGCCCGGATGAATTTCCAGACACGGGCCCAGATACGGGACCAGGCACAGGCTCGGGCTGAGATGGGACCACCCCCCCAGACAGCGCGGGCTGCTCGAAGGCGCCCAGATCTGGCGCGGATCCCACATAGTCGTGGCCAAGGTCGATTCCTTTGTCGACAAGATCACTCCCGTTCGCGAGATGAAGGAATTCCGTGGTCGGGAGTGAGCCGTCGGCTGCACGATGCCCCCGCGCCGTACTGTCGCTCAACGACACAAAATCGCTGGAGTCCACCTTTACAGGTAAGGTCCAAGAATTGTCTTGGCTCGATCCGGACGCCGCCACTCTTCCGATTCCGGCCGAAAGATTGTTGCGGAAGGTATGCTCCTGTTCCCAAAATCCATAATTATATAGGCCGTTATCGTACGCGGTATTGTTCTGGAGCGTTATTGGGTTGGAGG
The DNA here is from genome assembly GCF_055811495.1 of Mesorhizobium sp. WSM4830. Classification (NCBI taxonomy): domain Bacteria; kingdom Pseudomonadati; phylum Pseudomonadota; class Alphaproteobacteria; order Hyphomicrobiales; family Phyllobacteriaceae; genus Mesorhizobium; species Mesorhizobium sp. WSM4830. The sequence continues at coordinate 34,184 of NZ_JBVVQI010000034.1, forward strand.
CGGAATTCTCGTCAAAACCGTTCGCATGATTTCCCCACGCAACGTTGTCGCTCACGATATGGCCACCGGAGGTGCTGCTCGTTCCCGCGCGAGCGCCGCCCAGCTTGAAGCCATTTCCATCACCAGCCACGCTGCCATCATTGGCGTAGCCATTGTCGAAGGCCCAGTTGCCCTCGATGACTAGGGGGGCAGCATGCGTGTTGTCATGCACATTGAAAAAATCGTAGCCATCGTCCGAGTTGGCCCACGCTCGATTGCCCCTCAGCACGTTACCCGTGCCTGTGGTGGAGACTTGAAAGCCGTCCGCGTTGTCGCGATGCAGATCTTGGTTATGGTGTGAGTCGTTGTTGAGAAGCAGGTTGTTCGAGCTTGCGCCGAACAACACAATCCCCTTTCCCTCCCACTCGGAATTCCATCCGTTGTGATGGACGTTCAACTGCTCGATCGTGTTGGAATTCGATTGGCCCTCGATCATGAGACCACCTTCAGGCCCATTCCTGATCTCAAGACCCTTGATGTGGTTCCACGACACACTTTCCATGTCGACGACATAGCCGCCGCTCATTGAGGATCCGTCCAGGATGGGTACCTCATTCTGGTAGTTTGTCACCGTAATCGGATTGCCACTCGTGCCGTCATGCGTGAGCCGCACTTCAGATGTGAGTTCATAGACACCTCCGCGCATATAGATCGTATCGCCGGGCTTTGCGATATCGTGCGCATGCTGAAGCGATGCGAATGGTGTATCCAACAGACCAGCATTATTGTCTGATCCATTGGGGGACACGTAGTAAGACGCCATTCTGTCTCTCCTTGTAGGTTTATTGCCTTAGTTAATACAACCTATAGTTTAGTTGTAATTCCCTCAAAGGCGTTTAGTTATTGATTCGATTCTTCGAGAGTGCCGGGGCTGATTGGACGCCTAATGCGACAAGACTTTGTCCGCATCCAAAATTCCACAGAAAGTCGAAGAGGCGCGTCATCTCCATGGGAGGACAGCTCCGGCGGCTGCCAGGCCCCAGCCGACAGCTCCGAATTCCAGCAACGCGACGCGGATCGCGTGCGCAGGGCCTCGCCATCGGTTCCTGCCTGACGTCCGGCCAAGCCTCGTGCGAGGAACTGATCCAGGAGGCCTGCTCCCAATCCGGCCGAATGCCGGCCGACAAGAGCAACGACGGCGGTGCCATCCGTGATGATCTCAACCGATGCGGCGTCGAAGCAGCAATCTCGACAAAGCCGAACCGGAAGATTCAGCGCCCCGTCGACAAGCCCAAATACGCTCCCCGCAACCGCATAGAGCGCTCTTTCGCTCTAGCAAAAATGGCTGAGAGGTCCGCTACGATACTCCGCCAGTCTGGATCTTGTGCTTGATCCACTGGCGCTCCATCCTTGCTCGTTCTCTAGAGTCTATCACGTTCTCGCCACGCTGCTGCCGAACATAATCGAGGAACGTCGCAACCGGTACGAACCAGCCATTCTTCGAGGCGAGGCGCCTTATGAGTTCCCTGAACCGCCAATTGAGATTTCCGTCCGTATCCTGAAAACCGGCAGCGAAATGCGTATACATGATGCAGGCACCGCCCTCAGCTTCCAGGCGATCCTGGTTTGCTTCCGAAATGGTACGATTAAACGAATCGACGTTCGGCCCCTCAGATGATGAGAACCATTGTTTCACAAAGGGCCTCTCGGGATCGTAATATGGCATGAGAGGATAGGTCTTCATCGTATTTATATCCCCGGTAATGAAATTGCGTACGTAATCTATACGATCGCGGCAGAGATCTCCCCAAAAGTAAGGACTTTTTTCGCAATGACCGTAGAAGCTTTGTCTTTTCAGAAGAAGCTTATATGCTTGCTTCCTGATCCCGCTCAGCCGAGCATCTCCCCAGTAGATATTCTCAGCGGAACTGGCGTGATTAGCCATGGTTCGAGGGTAGCCGCCAAACAACTCGCGGAAGTATTCAAGGCCATGAGCGATATTGGTTCGCTCTGAGCTATGGTAGGTCGCGCCGTGAAAGCCTATCTCAAATCCATCGCGGCGAAGTTCACGGATATACGCCAGATAAGCCGGATCCTCACAGGTAGCTCCGCCCATCTTGGAGTTCTGGGATCCGCGAATTGGCCAAACAGACTTCGTCGTGAGAAGGCCATAGTCACGCAGGCAGTCATAAACCTTCTCAAAATTGCCAGGGACTGCAAGGTCCGTGTCGTCAAACACCGTGAACACGAAGGACTTTCCATCTGGCCAGTATAGCTTTTCCATTCAAGACATCACTTCGTCCTCGAACGCGTCGGCCACTACTAGATCATGCCACGAAACCCGTGTCATCGCGCGATCGAAGGATCGGCCCGTGATCTCAAATTAAAGATCCGGCGTTTCCAGCCGCGCGGCGCGTCGTGCAACATTCTCCCGGCATCTCGAAGCATAGATACTACAACGCTCCTGGATGCTCTAAACTGCTCGTACATTACTGTATCACCACCATATTTCTCCTTGTAAGCGCCGCCGCCGCCCCAATAGTGCCAATGTACACCTCGACGCTTCCAGTACTTCATCGCATACCAGTGCATCACCTCATTTGGCCGTACGTTCTGGTGCTCACGAAGGCTGGCGTTTCCCCAGAAATAGGAAATGTCATTAAATCCAGGGAATATACCTGTGGCAATGCTCCGCCCGTCTGGATCGCGCGCGCGTAAGAGAAGTAAATCGCCGGTTGGATAGATGTGCCTGATAAGGGCTTCCACTCGATTCATGCCATATGTTGGCCGCATGTTCTGCTTGGCGAAGACGTCTTCCAACTGAGTAAAGTACTCTCCCGCAAATCCATCCGGGGCGGCTTCCTCGATAACGACTCCGGACTTGGCAGCTTTCCTGATGCAGCGCCTGCACGCTCCGTCCATGCGGGCGAAAAGTTCGTCCTCTGTCATCAGAAGGTTTGATCGAAAGGTACGGACGAGCTGCGCCTTGACTCTGACGTCTCGGAAGTGCTCCCCGGTCAGATAAGGATCTGAAATTTCCAGATGATGGCAGCCCAGTTCAGAGAATGCGTAGCCGATGAGCGCGTCGACTGCATCGGCTCTGGACACGTCTGGCCGCAGATTGAATCCCATATACGGGGTTGTCCAGCCTGGGAATGGACTTCCTAGTATTTGGAAACCCATCCGCCGGACGATGACACCTACAAAAAATCCAACGGGCACGCCCGCGTCTTCAATTCGAGCCACAACCGGATCCCCGGCCTGGGTCTCGCAAACGAAATCAATCCATGCCTTTCGCTGCGAAAAAGTTCGGTCGCTGAAAGAATCGAGGAGCGGCCAATTTACGCCGCTATAGACCTCCCGTTCCAGCTTCATCCCGCCCATCACCATACCGCCGGTTACATGATACGACAGGTCCAGGAGACTCGAAACTCTGATTTGTGCGGGAACTGGTTGAGTGGCCCGTCCGTTGTGATTCGCTTGAGTTGGCTAGACTTGAGCGAGGTCACAACATGGGTTTGACGGAGGCCACCCGCCGGCAATATCGCCGTGCGGGGCAGCGGGATGCAAACGCGTTGACGGACAAGGAATGGGCGTTGATCGAGCCGTTCCTGCCGGGAGCGAAGGCGGCGGGACGACTGCATTGCGGGCGGTCGTGGACGCGCTCTCTATATCGCTGGACGGGCTGCCAACGACGGGGCATTGCCTGAGCGGTTCCAGCCGGTTCCGACGGTTCAGCGCTCTTTCCATGCCTGGCGGGACGATGGGACGATGGGCTGTGGCAGACCATCAACTTCCACCTGGCGGCGGCGGCCCAGCGCCAGCGTCATCGACAGCCAGTCGTCCGTGAAGAACGCACTTTTCGGGTCGAAGCGCGGGGCTCAGGCCGATCGCGACTGGAGTTGTGGCGTTAGGACGGTTGTGAGCAGCGCCATGACCAAGGCACACAAACACACAAAAGCCTCAGCCAGTTGAGCACGAGACTGAAATTATATCCGACGGCGGCAAGCACGGCGTTGTTGGCGTCGCCCTCGGCGAAGGCAGGAAGTTGCGGCCCATGCGGTGGTCGCTCTTGAGATGGCCGATGACGGGCTCGACGGCGGAGCGGCGTCGCAACGCTCGTTTGACGGCCTTGGTGAGGCCACACTTGCAGCCGGCGACATAAACCTTGAAGGTCTTGTCCTTCGGTGCATTGTGGCCGCGCTAACCGGCATCGGCGAGATCTTGGAGAGGTTGGCGCCAATCGACCTCCCGATCGTGGGAAGGACGGTGGCCAGCGCTCTGGCCCATCTCGGCACGTGGACCCTCGAAATCATCAAGCGTTCGGACGCCGCCAAAGGCTCCGAGGTCCTGCCACGACGATGGGTCGTCGAGGGGACTTTCGCCTGACTGCGACGCAGTCGCCGGCTCGCCGAGGATTTCGAGGCCACCATCGCCAGCGCTGAGGCGTGGATCTTTATCGCGTCCATCGCGTCATGTGTGATCCGAGTTTCGAGTCAGGCTCCTAAGGCCGCGGAGCGCGTGGTCGTTACCTCGACCAGCGAGGTATCGCGATGCCGATCTGTGAATCGAACGCTTTGCAGGGACGATCTCCCTATTCAGCGTCGAAGATCGGAGCGGATGAAATGGCGGAAGCGTTCGCCCAGGCTGCTTACCTGCCACTTACGTCTTACGGCGTCATAGAGGCCGAGAACAACAAGATATCGTCTCAGCGCTGCCCGGAGCGGCTGGGGGAGAGTAGCCAAGGGGGGCATCAGACCCGCTCGCCGCTTTTTCGCTAATGAAACTGACCAGTCATACGACACTCGCTTCACCTCGATAGCTTGGCGTGCGGTATCGAGAACTAAATAGGTGGCGCGTGGATCTGAGGTTCGCGATTCCCCGACCGATCCCGGATTGACAAGGTAGAAGGCACCCTCCTTGAGGCTGATCTCGTCGCCGGGAAGTTGTCGTGGCACGGAGTCCTGCCATTCGAAGACGCCAAGGCGGTGTGTGTGTCCGAAGGCACAGATCCGGATGCCAGAGGGGTGATTCATGAGTGCCTCGAAACTTTGTCGGCGCCGTTCGTCATCGTCTAATCGAACGGTTTCACAACCTTTCTCCGGGTGCAGCGCGCCATGAACCGCAATCAACTCGTCGCTAATCTCGGCCTTAAGAGGCAGCCCAGCAAGAAATGATACAGCTTCAGAACCGAGTCGCCGGCGTGTCCACAGGATCGCGCGAGCGCCGACAAAACCGAAATCGTCGGTGGTGATCTGTTCGCAGACAGCCCTGTCGTGATTTCCAGCTACGCATGCAACTCCGTTTTTTTGTAGCAGGGCTATGCACTCTGCCGGGTCTGTATTGTAGCCGACGATATCGCCAAGGCATATGATACGCTCCGCCCCTTGCGTAGAGATGTCGTCGAGAGTCGCCTGGAGTGCCTCGAGATTGGAGTGAACATCAGAGATGATCGCCAGCCTCATGCTGCCCTCCCTGTTGCGGATTGCACAAGATGAGAAAGCCGTTTGCTGGCGTTCGAGATGCCCCGGTGCCACGCAGTTCGCAGCAGGACCGGATCATCCCAGTTCAAATGCGAAATCGTCTCGCAGCGGATAACCCAGGGCAACCACGACAGCAGAGATATCCCGGTGGAGCGCGCAGCAATGAAATCGCTGGGGAGAGTGCACCATCGGACACCCGGATGGGCTTTTGCAGGAAGCGGGCGGGGTTGGCCGGTTAGATCCGCATAGACCAGCGCTGGTATGTTGACACCTGCCCGTGCACCCAAGACATGCCAAAGATTGAAGCGCGGATTAACCTCCAGAAGGTGAAGTGCACCGTCTGGATCCCGTTTAAAATCGAACTTGGCGACGCCTCGTAGATCCAGCTTCTGAACCAGCGTGCGGCCGAGTGACGCGACATCCGCTGCATCCGTAGTCTCCAAGGCCGTGCTGTGACCACATGACGTTGGATACGTTCGTATTTTCCGCCCCGTAAATTCGCCGGCAATTTCGCCCCGATGATCAACATAGACATGGTAGCTTTCGATGCGGCTTTCCGGCCCTGGTATCATCTCCTGGACGAGAAGGTCCATCTCGTTGTTGGCCAGACGGGGCCACAGCTCTCGGAATGCCTTCTCTGTGGCGACCTCGATTGCCTTGTGACTACCTGCGATCTGGTCCCAAGGTGATCGGCGTCTGAGGGGCTTGATGACGACCGGAAAGCGCAGATCAAGGGAAACGGGCGTCGAGCCTGGACGTGGGCGAATCCTTCGCGATGCCGGAACGGGAAGGCTCAGGCGTTCGGCCAAGATTTGGAAACGAGCCTTATCGACGAGCTTTTCCACCAGCGGCACTTCGGGCAGGATGAAACGGAAGGCCTGCCCCAGCCGCTCGCGGTATCGCGACACGAACAGCAGATGGGAATCCTCTTCGAAGAAAAGGACGGGGCGCTCCTGCTGTACAGTGCCGAAGCGCAGCAACATATCCGCCAAACCGTCCAGGTTCTTTGAGAAGCTCTCCCAGGGGAGGACCGCCCGGACGAACCGCGAATAGGTGGCCGGGTCGCCAGGCGGCACCACAACCGCGCAGGAAACGCCGGCAAGTCCGAGAGGCCGGACCAAGTTCATATCGCCCATGACGCAAGCCATCGGGCCGACGACCGACGTGCGATTCACAGGAGCTCCTCCTGTCTACCGCGGAACGCGAGCGCGATGCATTCCAATCCCGTTTGCGCAGCTGCGACCCGCCGAACCCTCGGGACAGTGTACACCCGTGAAGCACATTTGGTAACGGTACAATCGGGGTGGTACGTGCTGGTAGTCTTTCCTGGACAAATGCTGACCCCCATCGTCGTTTTGGCCACAACTTGTGCTATTGTCGAGGCCCCTGGAAAAACGACCGACCGCCTGCCCTGAGTGCGACACGCGTCGGATCAGCACCCTGGTCCGGAGCCCCCGCGGCCAGCACTCCAACGCTGCATGGCCAATGTCGACCGTGGAACGGGCAACCTACTTTTGTTCCGTGACAGCCGGCTAGACCGTCGCACTGATTGGGAGCCCGACAAGCCGGTAAGCGACGCTTGCGCCCTGCGTCGCGAAACAGTGAAACAGTGGCACTCACGCAGCCTCGATGTCGGTCTGCGGAAAGTCCGCGCCTTTGAACATTAATGGCTGGTCAAAATGTCGGGGCACAAGCATAGGCGAAGCAGTCACCAAAGTTCAGCCGCGCCGGGTGCCGGCCCTTGCCGAAGCGGTCGAAAGCGTCAAGCGCGAGTCGAGCCGTGTTCGGCTGTTCGGCGGCACCGCGACCATGTCAATCTCCATCAACGAGAGATAGCTTTCCACGGCCTCGGTCGCCTCGCTGATTACCAAGTCCAAGACTCTCGCGACCGCGATTGCAGCCTCCCATACCGCAAGTGGCCAGGTTAGCCGCTTTCCGGTCTGCTGCATGCGTGCAAGGAGTTCGCGCACGCATCATCCTCGTTTGTCATCAGCGGCGTCAGGGCGTCGATGAACATCGGTCATTCGCGTACAGGCTGTCGCGAAACGCCTTGTCGGCGGGTCTGCCTTGATCAGGCTTGCCCTGGGCTCGCAGATCCCGGCAGAACCTGACGCCGATCTCCACCAGGGACGCTCTAGCCTGTTCGCGCTCAAGCTCATGCTTGAGCGCGGCATGGCCGGCCTCTGTCAAACCAGTCCTCTTAAGCGCGGCAACCCGGGGGGCCAGCGCGTCGGTCTCGGGATTCTTGATGTGGAACGCCATCACTCCATCACTCGATCGTATAGCCGTTCAAGTGTATCGGTTTATAGCAATTTGGATACACCGAGTGAATGCCACCCAGCATCAAGCGGCCACGACGCGAATCGGCCACGCCGACCCGACTTAGGCCGGATCGGGATCGTATCTTTGTGTTTACAGATCTCGAGCAGTATCTGAGGTCGCTTCCATAAGCCGCTGGTACATCTGTGCTTTCCTACGAGTCTGGAACTGCGCAGTCATCGTCTAGCCAGATCCAGCAGCCTTGCCGCTTGCGATAAAATGCGGGTTGGCGAAATCCTCGTCGTCACTCTGGTTGCGCTTGCCATAGGCGAGCGGCTCACCATCGAGCGTGCGCGTCATGCCGCCGGCGGCGCGTAGCACCGCGTCCCCCGCAGCAGTATCCCATTCCATGGTGCGTCCGAAACGCGGATAGACGTCGGCCTCGGCGCCGGCGACGAGGCAGAATTTCAGCGAGGAGCCGACGGAGACGATCTCGGCAGCGCCAAGCGCGCGGATATAGGCGTCGGTTTCCGGCGTGTTGTGGGAGCGGCTGGCAACGACGGTCAGCGGCATCACACCGGCCCTTGCCGAGATCGGCTGGCGATCGATGATTTGATAGTCGTCATTGATCTCGATCGCTTCCGCTTTGCCCGGCCGGCCGGAAAAGAAGCGGCCGGTGCAAGGCGCGAAGACGACGCCGATCTCCGGCACGCCATGGCGTACCAGTGCGATATTGACAGTGAAATCGGTGCGCCGGTTGACGAACTCCTTGGTACCGTCCAGCGGATCGATCAGGAAGAAGGCGTCGCCGAGATCCGGCGCCATGATGCCGGCCGAGGCTTCTTCCTCGGCCACACATGGGATCTCCGGAAATGCGGCACGCAGCCCGGCAAGGATGATCTTTTCGCTCTCGCGATCCGCCTCCGTCACCGGCGAACTGTCCGACTTGCTGTCGACCGCACAGCCGGCACGAAAGACGCGCATCACCTCGCGCCCCGCCGCCAAGGCAAGGTGTTCGAAGACGGCGAGCATCGCTTCGTCGTCAGATTCCGCCGCCGCTGTCATATTGGTCTTCGGCAATGTCCCGCTCGTTCAGCCAGTGTTCAAGGGCGTCCACCATCTCCTCGGCCGATCTGCCGAGTGTCTTGAGATGGATTTCGGGTTTTTCCGGCACCTCATACGGTGAATCGACGCCGGTGAAATTCTTGATCTCGCCGTTCAACGCCCGCGCATAAAGGCCCTTCGGATCGCGCCTGGCGCATTCCTCGAAGGGGGTGTCGACAAACACCTCGATGAATTCGCCGTCGGCCATCAGTTCGCGCGCCATGCGCCGCTCGGCGCTGAACGGCGAAATGAACGACACGATGACGATCAGCCCGGCGTCGGCCATCAGGCGCGCCACTTCGGCGACGCGGCGAATGTTTTCGACACGATCGGCGTCGGTGAAGCCGAGATCGCGGTTGAGGCCGTGTCGGACGTTGTCGCCATCCAGAATGTAGGTATGGCGGCCGGTGGCGAATAGCTTCTTTTCGAACAGATTGGCGATGGTAGACTTGCCCGAGCCCGAAAGGCCGGTGAACCAGAACACGGCCGGCCGCTGGTTCTTCATATCGGCACGCGCGCGCTTGCCGACATCGAGCGATTGCCAGTGGATGTTTTCGGCGCGGCGCAGCGAATGCAGGATCATGCCGGCGCCGACCGTAGCGTTGGTGATGCGGTCGATCAGGATGAAGGCGCCGGTGGTGCGGTTTTCGGCAAACGGATCGAAGGCGATCGGCGACCGCGTCGAGATGTTGCAGATGCCGACTTCGTTCATTTCAAGCGACTTGGCCGCCTCATGGGCGAAGTCGTTGACGTTGACGCGGTATTTCAGGTCGGTGACGGTGGCGCTGGTCTGGTCGGTCTCGGTGCGCAGGATGTAGGAGCGGCCGGGCAGCAGCGCATGTTCGTCGAACCAGACGATGTTGGCAGCGAACTGGTCGGCGACCTGCGGCCGCGCCGACGGCGATACCAGCATATTGCCGCGCGAGACTTCCACCTCGTCGTCGAGCACAAGTGTGATGGCCTGGCCGGCGATAGCCTCTTGAAGGTCGCCTCCATGCGAAACGATTCGCCTGACACGGGAGGATTTGCCCGATTTGGCGACGACCACCTCGTCGCCCAGCGCGACCGACCCGGAGGCTATGGTGCCGGCGAAACCGCGAAAATCGAGGTTGGGACGGTTCACATATTGGACGGGAAACCGGAACGGCAGTTCGACCGCGGCCTCGTCGACCGAGACCGTTTCGAGATGTTCGATCAGCGTCGGGCCGGAATACCAGCCCGTCTTATCGGAACGGCCGGTAACGTTGTCGCCATAACGGGCCGACATAGGAATGGGCACGATCGTGTGGAAGCCGAGCTCACGTGAGAATTGTGCGTAATCCGCGACGATCCGTTCAAAAACCGTCTCGTCGAAGCCGACAAGATCGATCTTGTTGACGGCGAGCACGATGTGGCGGATGCCAAGCAGCGAGGCGATGATCGAATGTCGCCTGGTCTGACGCAGTACGCCCTGGCGGGCATCGATTAGCACGATGGCGAGATCCGCCGTCGATGCACCCGTCGCCATGTTACGCGTGTATTGTTCGTGGCCGGGCGTGTCGGCGACGATGAACTTGCGCTTCGGTGTGGCGAAGAAGCGATAGGCGACGTCGATGGTAATGCCTTGCTCGCGCTCGGCCTCGAGGCCGTCGACCAGCAGCGCGAAGTCGACGTCGTCGCCGGTGGTGCCGTGCTTGCGCGAATCGCGCTCGAGCGTGGCCAACTGGTCCTCGAAAATCTGCTTGGTATCGGAAAGCAGGCGCCCGATCAGCGTCGACTTGCCGTCGTCGACCGAGCCGCAGGTCAGGAAGCGCAGCAGCGACTTTCGTTCCTGAGCAGCCAGATAGTCGCGGACGCCGTCGGTCGGGGCGAGGCTCTTGGCCATGATGTGGCGCATACTCAGAAATACCCCTCGCGCTTCTTCTTTTCCATCGAGCCGGCTTCGTCGCGGTCGATCAGGCGACCTTGCCGCTCGGAAGTGCGCGCCGTGAGCATTTCGCCGACTATCGCCTCCAGAGTGTCGGCTTCCGAATCGATCGCGCCCGTCAGCGGATAGCAGCCGAGCGTGCGGAACCGAACCATCCGGTTCTCCACTGTTTCGCCGGGCCGCAGTTGCATGCGCTCGTCATCCCTCAGGATAAGCATGCCATCGCGCTCGACGACCGGCCGCTCCTTGGCCAGATACAGCGGCACGATCGGAATGTCTTCCTGGAGAATGTACTGCCAGATGTCGAGCTCGGTCCAGTTCGACAACGGGAACACCCTGATCGATTCACCGGCAGCGATGCGGGTGTTGAAAATCTTCCACATCTCCGGCCGCTGGTTCTTCGGATCCCAGACGTGCTGGGCGTTGCGGAACGAGAAGATGCGCTCCTTGGCCCGCGACTTCTCCTCGTCGCGTCGCGCACCGCCGAAGGCAGCGTCAAACCCGTATTTGTCGAGCGCCTGCCGCAGCGCCACCGTCTTCATCACATGCGTGTGGGTGTTGGAGCCGTGGTCGAACGGATTGATGTTCTCACGCACGCCGTCTTCGTTGACATGGACCAGGAGGTCGAAACCGAGCTTTTGCTGCATCTGGTCGCGAAAGGCGATCATCTCGCGGAATTTCCAGGTCGTGTCGACATGGAGAAAGGGAAAGGGCGGCTTGGCCGGATAGAATGCCTTCATCGCCAGGTGCATGAGCACGGACGAATCCTTGCCGACCGAATAGAGCATCACCGGCTTGGCGAAAGCCGCGGCCACCTCGCGAAAAATATGGATGGATTCGGCCTCAAGCCGCTGAAGGTGCGTAAGTGCGATGTTCATGGACTGCGAGCGTTCTTTCGTACTGATCCACGGAAGTGGCTGCATCGGAGGCGACCTTCAGCCGCCCGATTCAAACTGCACTTCCGGACAATCTAATCTATTCTCGTGCGGGCGTTCTAGCAGAACGTTCCGGTCCAGAACAATGCAAGACAGGCTTGCGGCCGAATGGTGCGGGAATGAATTTTCCATGTGGCTCGCAAAATCGGGAAATTTCTGCTCATGACGCTGTTTCACCTAGGTGGGACAGGAAATTATTGCCGAGGCTGAGAACCGGAGCTGGCGGTCGAGGGCGCTTGCCCGACATTGGTCCGCCTCATTCAGTTGACAGCCAGCAGCGGCGACAAGATGGCTAAGAAGAAGTTCCGATGGGAACAAGTAGCTTGTCACCGTTGTGGTCGACCTCGATCATCTCGCTCTTGCGGCTTAAGCGCTCCCCAAATCCTTTGTGGAAGATAATGGAGTTCATATAGGCAAAAGTCATCGCCAGCGCCTCGGTTCGCAGCGGATAGTCAACCAGCGAATGAATAAGAAGAAAAGATACCGAGAGGAATGCCGCTTTCTGAAGGGGGTCACGGCGCGCCTTGGTCAATGCAGTGATAAGCAGTATGAAATAACCTGCCATAAGCAGGATAGCCGGGATCCCGCCTTCGAATGCTATTTCAAGGTATTCATTGTGGGCATGATTGACGTATTGCCTGAAAATCATGCCCCCTCGTTCGTATATTTGATAGGCTTTTTGAAAATTTCCAAATCCGACGCCGGTCGCCCAATTGTCCTTGATCCCCTCGATCGTCGTTAGGGGGGATTATACGCGCCCCGACGCCCGGTCAAACGCGTACGCAAAGGTCTTGGTGCATGCGCCGAAAGGGTTGAACGTAAGCCCGGTGAAAATAAGCAGGATGGTTATTACACAAGCCCGGGGAAGGGCCGAAAGAAACACAACGGACAATATGGTTATCGCCAACCCGATCAAAACACCGGCGCGTGAACCGGCAGCCAAAAGCAGCAGCAAAAGGGCGATCAATCCAACCGATCCAGACAAAAGATGTCCGCGGAACAGGCCATAGTAGACGACGAAGGGGATAGAAACAAAAAGCAACGCCGAAAAGTGATTCACGTTGGCGAAAAGCCCCGCGTTAATGGTGAACGGCAATAGACCTACTATAGCGATGTTATCGGAGAGGGAATATTGAATCGACCCGGCCAGACCATTGCAGATAACACCTATGAAAAAAAAAGGTAGGAGAGCGCTGACTTGGTCGGAGCGTAAGCGCAACAGGCTTAGAAAAAATGCCGTTGATGCCAGCAGAAAGAACAGACACTCTACAGTCCGGCCAACTCCTACACTGACGAAGCGAAACGGGGGAGTTCCAATCAGCCGGACATCTCCGAGCAAAAGCTCAGGACGAACCCCATCGAATATGGCCGGCGGCAAGGGAACGATTTGCAAAACCATCAACGCCACCGCAAAGATAAGCAGCCATAGAACGGAACGCGAGATCGTTTGGCCGGAGGTCTGAGAAAAGACCACTGCCGCAGAGATTATCACCACGACCTGGATTAGAGTATCGGTATAAAGGCCGCTTGCAGTACCGCCGCCAATGAGCAGGGATATGAACAAAACCGACCCAAGGAGATATTTATCCCATTCGGATGGCCGATCGCTCAAGACGGATTTCTCTCGATGCTCAATTTGTGCATTACCAGCGTCCCGACATAGCGGAATCGCCAGCTCTCAGCAATGGCCGAAGTCTCCAACCTCAACAATTGCATTCGACATGTGTCCGGACCGATTGACAAATCCCCGCTCATGGTCTGCCGATTGAATGTACCCTCGGGAATATTGAGGCGCGCGATTTCACCGGCCGGACATCTAAGAGACCAGAACAGTTCCTTCGGAAGCTTGAGGTTTCTGGCAGACGCGATCAGAGAAACCTTATAGGATCCAGGAGGCAGCTCAATGTACTGTTGAAGAGCCGAATTCTTCACCGGCGTGTTCAAGAACCGCACCATCGCGCCGCCCTCGCCCTCTACCGCATTCTGGGATGTTGCAAACGTCACCTCCAGGCCCGATTGGTCGCGAACCTGCCAATCAAACGGCCTGTCTCTGGATATCGGTTCGAACGTGCTGTTGAAAATATATCCGCCTAACTTACGCTCCTGTTCAGACAGGGTGAAAAGGAACAGCCGATACGCTTGTTCATATTCCCTCTGGCGGATGTAACCATTGATCACAATGGATAGTTCGCCCGGTTTCGGCGGCGCGCCTGACTCATTCAAATCGAGCAGCAGCCGGTTTGCGTAGTCCAGGCCCTTGGGATCATTGGCAAGGGCCTCGAAGAGCGTAGGCCTCCAGGGCGTCTCCGCCGTGATTGCTGCCAGCATGGCGTTGTATCCGTCGGGATTCGAAAGAATCGCGGTCAGGCCACCGACGATTGCCGGAAATTGGTCCGGCCACCGCCGCAGCAATATGTCTATCTCTCCAACGGCCTTTGACAAATCACCTATCTCGGTCGAGTGGCCAATAGACCTCTGGAGGGCATGGATTTCTGTTTTGGATAACTTACGAGCTTGGTCGAACAGCTCGTAGGCCTCGTCTTTTTCGCCTTGCCGGTATTTGATCTCGCCGACTAAGCTATAGAGGCGTGCGTCGGCGAGGTTGAAACGGAGCGCGTTCCTAGCCTCGGCGAGCAAGGCACCGAGATCCGGAGGGTTATTCGCATCGTTCAGATCACCGGCAATTACGCCTATCAGAGCATCGGCGTTTAATGGATCCAGGGCAAGCGAGACGGTTGGCGTTTCGGTCTCAAGAAACCGACTTAGCCCGATCGAGGAAGCCACCAACACTAGAACGAACGCGACGAACCAAACGACTGAACGCCGGAGATTTCGCATAAGCGGGCTTGCTTGCTCCATCATCGATCTTGCCCTCAATCTTCGGAGTACTCGTGTCCGTGCCGTAGTTGTAGTATTGATAGTTCATGTATTTGTAGGCGTAATTGTAGTCGAATTTGTTCACTGAAAACTTTGACATTGCGGCTCCGACCACGTTTGCGCCGGCAGCTCGCAGTCGCTTCAACGCAGTCTTAGCCGACTTGCGTGTCACCTGATTTGTAGAGATGACCATCAATGTGCCCTCGGCGAGCCGGCTGAGAATTGGAGCATCCGAGAGGCCGACGATCGGTGGCGCATCAATAATGACAAGATCGAAGCGCTTGCCGAGATTGGTAATGATCAGAGCCATCTTCGGAGAGGAGAGCAGATCCGCAGGATTTGGCGGGATCGTTCCAGAGGTCAAAACGGTCACATTAGGGTATTTCGTCGCCCTGAAGATATTCGCCAGATCTTCCTTCCGAACGGTATTTGTCAGAAGATTGCTGAGCCCAATCGTGTTGTCGAGACCAAACAGGCGATGAAGGTTCGGCTTCCGCAGATCGCCGTCGACAATGAGAACTCTTGCCCCAAGCGCTGCAAAATCCTGCCCAAGCTTGAACGAGGTGGTCGACTTGCCTTCCGAAGGTTCCGAACTCGTGACAACCAGCGATCGTGGCGCGCCTTCCGCACCTGAAAATTGCAGCGACGTTCGAAGCGAACGATAGGCCTCCGACAGTCCGGACTTCTGATCGGCAATGCTGGCCGTGAGCTCCCGGTCGTCTACCAGTGGCAAGATGCCGAGCATCGCCAATCCAAGCTCTTTTTCAACCTGCTCGGGATTGGTGAAGGTGTTGTTCAGCAGTTCGATAACATAAATGACAGACGCGCTCAAAGTCATGAAAAGGGCTAGCGCGATCGCAAGGTTGATGCTCAGGCGAGGCGAATATGGCCGATCCGGCACTGCCGCGAATTCAACGACCGCTGCACTTTGCGTCTTGAGTTCTGAGCTGACACCGACTTCGTTCAGCTTGGCGATAAGGTTGTCATATTGCGACCGGTTTGAATCGACCTCGCGCTTAAGAATCGTGTATTTGATGTTCTTGTCGTTGAAGACAACCTGCTGCTTTTCCATCTCGGCCAGCTTCGACCTGAGATCGGCCTCCTTATTCTGCGCCTCCTGATACTTCAGCCGCAGTGAATCCGTTATTGCAAGCACGCCATTGTTATAGAGACGCTGCAACTCCTTGATCTGCGACTGAAGCTGCTGCATTTCGGGAAAACCGGGCTTGAGAATGCCAAGCTTCTGCTGGTACTGGCTCGTTAAATCCGCCAGTTTTTCACTGAGTCTCTGCAGACCTTCGCTTTCCAGGACGGGGGACAAACTCGAACCACGGCCTTTGTCAATCTGGTCCACGACACGCCCGGCATCGAGACGATCCTGGATCGCTGTCGCAAGCGCCGTATTCAGCGCCTCGATGTTGGATCCAATGAGCGATTTGTCATCGCCGGTTATCGTGATGCCGGCATCCTTCGCATAGGCGACCAGCTCCTCTTCGGATTTCTGAAGCTTTTGCTTTACCTGCAAAACCTGTTCCTGGATAAATTGCCTTGCCAGGTCCGAGGTCTCGCTAGTTTGGTCGAGACGTTGATCAATAAAGCTCTGCGCAACCTGATTGGCTACGTCACTCGCATATTTCGGATTTTGATCAACAAAGGTGATCGAGAGCAAGCTCGTGTTGGTGACCAGATTGACCGTGAGGTCGTCTAGAATACGCTTTATCGCAATTTCCTCACGTTCTTCCGGCGTCTTCTGTTCAAAGGAAGGTGACTTAGAGATTCCGAAGGCACGATAGAAGATATTCGACAGCGAGAAGTTTGCCGTAGGGAAAAGGAAGTCCGGTTTTTCGCTCAGACCCAATTGGAAGACGACGCGCTGCGCCAAAGCGCGGCTTTTGAGCTTTTCACGTGCGGTAAGAAAGGCCCGTACATCGGCATTTTCAGAAACGACCTCGATGTCCTGGAAGACCTTGGCGGAAGGGACCAGAACTTCCAATTGCGTTGTTGCCTGGTATCTTGGCGTCTGCATCATCGTAACAATGAGGCCTGCGACAAGCCCGGCTGCCACCATCATGACGAACAGCCATCTATACTGGACTACATAGAAGAGCAGCTTGAGCGGATTGAAGCCCTGTTCCTGCTCCGAATATTCGCGACCGTAGGGGCTGTAGTTTTGCCCACCATCATAATAGAGGTCGGCGGACAAAGCTTGGCCATGTCCTGGGCCTGCAATTTGGTGCTGCCTGTTGCGATCGAGCATGGTGCGAGGTGTTCCTAGATTCCACTACATTCTGACCGGCTGCGACCTTATAGTCCCGGAACCACGGCAATTCGGGCGGCATTGGAGGCTATCCCGAGCGCATCCTTCAGATTGTTCACCGCTATCTTCGTCTTTGAGGCAAAAACGACGACCTTGTCACCACCGTAGATCCGCGGGTTACGGGCCTTGCCGGCACGGATTGCCTCCACGTTGTAATTCGCGACCAAGGTATTCTGTCCGATATTGCGATAGACGAAGACCTTGCTTGCATCTCCAACCGGGCTGAAATTTCCTGCCAGAGCGATTGCGTCCAGAAGCGAGGAATTACTCGTTACCGGAAAAATACCGGCCCTGTTCACCTCGCCGTCGACGGTTATTCGCTGCCCAATCGACTCTTTGACGAAAATCGTCACGTCAGGCGACTGCAGGTAGTTGGCGCCGTAGGCAGTCTCGATCTCTTGCTCCAGCTGACGAACGGTTTTTCCTGCCGCTGTAATGGTTCCGATAAGCGGAAGCGATATCTGGCCACTTGAGTCGACTTGAACCGTTCGGCTCAGATTGTCCACTTGGAATACATTCACGTCGAGCACGTCGTTCGGCGATAAAGGCTGCTCGTTGCCATTCTGAGTGTTTTGCGGCGGCGGTAAGTCCTTGACTACCTTCAGTGCGCCACCGCTTGAAAGCGGTGTCGATGACGACGTCAATTGCAGCGCATCGACCGAATTCGAAGAAGAAGACGTCGACGAAGTACTCGTGCAGGCCGAGATTGCGAATGAGGCGAGCAAGAGGAATACCGTCCCCCGATGGCCCCTAGCGAAACCAAAGATGCCCATCACGCTGTCCCGCCCTTGAACAAGCGACCAAGTCCTCCAAAACGACCGCCGTTGGCGGCGGTTGGCTTTTTCGGACGTGCTTTTCCGATCGGCTCAATGGGCCGGTTCGCCAATATTTCGCCTGGACGTTTCAACACCATGTTGCGGGCCTCGTCTTCCCCACATCGCTTGGCAGCAGCAGCAACCGCCTTGGAAAGCCCGGGACGGCGGCGCGTTGCGCTATGAGTATCCGATGCGATGATATCCACCCTGCCCTCGTCAATCAGCTTTTCCGAATAATAGAGCGCCGTGCGCCCAAAAGCACCAACAATCGAGTCGGCGGTAAGCTGGATGAGGCAGCCCACCGCATTCAACCTCTCGATAACGTCGTAATTCGTTTTGATCCAGGTCAAACGCTCAGGATGAGTAAGAATCGGGATAAAGCCGGCCTTTATGAGGCGTAGAGCAAGATCCTCCATTCGTGGAGGTAGAACATGATGCGGCGGTTCGAACAGAAAATAGCGGGACCTGTTCAAGGTCGGTACGCTACCCGCCGCCAACTGGTCCGGAAGATCCGGCGCTATGTGAACATCGGCGCCGACGTAGAGAGTAAGTGGTATGGCAGCGCTACGCAGCGCCTGTTGCAATTCTTGAACCGCCCGGACGATATTCGATGTTCCGTTCTCGTAAACGCCCGGTGTCACGTGTGGCGTGCACGCCATGTGGGTCGTTCCGTCGGCCACCGCCAGCCGAGCCATTTCGAGCGATTCGACAAGACTGGGCGAGCCGTCGTCGAGGCCGGGCAAGATATGGGAATGAAGATCGATCATGGGCGTTTGTGACTGCAGCGAAGCAACGTGGCGACGTCATCCCCAAAAAGTATAAATGCGTCATCCGCAAGACAGCGAATGACGCATTTGTCAAGTTCATGCGATACGATGGATGCTACGTCCCGGCTACCGGCGGACAGAGTTGTCATCATCATGCAGGCCGATGATCAGCGCCGCACCGGCGGCAAACGCTGCGCCTGATGTTTCGAGCGCTAGACGCATGCCGCCCTCCGCAGGATTGATCTTGATCGTAGCGTTTGCAGTATCCGAAACTTGCACCCGCACTCAGCAGCAAAAAATTGCGATTCGACCATTTTGCCGGTATAGACCGGCACTTCGCGGTTCATCCTGGCATGTTCGCCAGCCTCAGACATCCGCATGTCGCCTTGGCTTAGGCGATCCGACCGATGCGGCAGTCGCGACACAAGCATTCACACCAAGCTCGCTCTGTCGCCAACGACAAACATGGCAGAAGCGCCACACGCCTCTGCTGCCGTTGCCTTATTTACTACGCGGTTAACTTAGTCGCTAACGGCGTGGCCGTGATCTTTGTCCGCCGTTGCAGCCAGAACACCAGCCCCCAGAGCCATACCGCCAAAAATGAAGAGCGGCGTGTTGTTCTTGTTTGTATTAGGATTGCCGGTCTGGGCGGTCTTCTCAGAACCGAGGACATTGAGGCAGATCTTATTCTCGACACGCGAGATATCGAGCGTCGAATTCGCCGGGACGCTCAGATTACAGCCACCGACCTGAACCGAAGCCGAGCCCTTGGCGCCAACCACGACACGACTGCCGAAATCCAGCGCGCCGCCCGCTTGCGCCGGGCCATAGCCAGCCACCTGCGAGATCATCACGTCGCCATTGACGCTGCCGAGCGATCCAATCGGATTTGCGCCGTTATAGGCGGTCGCACAGGTGCACGACCCATCCTGCGCGAAAGACGACACCGGGGCCAAGCCAGCCAACACAACAAATCCGGCCAACGCACTTTTCACAATTAGGTTCATCCGCATCAATCCTTCTGTCCCATGTTACCTGAGGCCCACCCAACCATAAGGTACTGAAAGGCGCGTACCAGCTTTCTGCGCCAATTCCAACCCATTTCGCATATGCGAGATAATTTTTGGTTTCAGTGTGGTTGATTGAGCACACCATTAGAGGGTCCAAATGTATCATCTTTACTGCCGGCCGAAATAGAGCTGGTTGCCAGCGAGCCAATGGGGCTGCCCCACCAGCACTTCCGCGCTTACACAGGTCCGCAGTCGACCACGTACCGATTTGTCCTACCGGACTTCGTGCTTGCCTGGCGCGCGGCCTCGATGCGCCTTGATAACGACGACGAAGTGCACAACGGCGGTCTTGCCGCGAAGCCGAATAGAATGTTTCGCGGTCGGGAGCGCATCCTGGACACCTGCAGGCTGAAACCCAGGTCTCTGAGCCACCAAGTCCTGTGTGGAATATTCACGATCGGCAAAAGTGGTCAGCCAAAGCCGGCGCCTTGACCTAGTCGCAACCGAGCCCCTCCAGCACGCCGGATGGGTGGGGATCTGGTTACCATGGTCGCCCGCCGAGACTGTCCTGAAAAGATACGCGACGCTTCTCCAAGACCGTAAGCGGGTAGCTGATGCCGTTCAGCGCTGGTAGTTCCAAGGCATAAGAGCCTCGATAGTAAGCGCTAAGCCGACCCCATCTGGCGCGGCTTGAGGTGATGAGCGAGAGATAGTGACACTGAAGAAGGCGAGGAGCTTACAGTGTCAATTTCTATGTCTGCGCCTATGCCTGATGATAGAAGTTTCCATGTCCTTGAGGCGGTCCCGAACCGGCTGGAGGCAAGCCCGCAGCGTCCGCGGCGGCGCTGGTCGGCGGAAGCGAAGTCGCGGCTGATCGAGGCGACACTGAAGCCGGGCGCGAATGTATCGGCCATCGCCAGACAAGCGGGGATGGCGCCAGCCCAGCTGTTCGGCTGGCGGAGCAAGGCGATCAAGAGCGGTGCGGTCACGCCGCAGCGAGATGCGGATCAGCTTGGCTTTGTCGAGGTCACGCCGACAGCGTCTGCGTCGGTGGAGATCGAGCTGGGTGGCGTGGTCATTCGCGCCGGTGCCGATATCAATGAGGAGCAGCTGGTGCGGATCATCCGGGCGGTTCGCCAGGCATGATCCCGGCCGGCGTGAAGGTGTTGGTCGCCAGTCATCCCGTCGATTTTAGAAAAGGTCCCGACGGCCTTCTGGCACTGGTGCGCGATGCCGGCTCGGATCCGTTCAACGGCGCGCTTTATGTCTTCCGCGCCAAAAGAGCGGACAGGATCAAGATCGTCTGGTGGGACGGCAGCGGCGTGTGTCTTTATGCCAAGCGACTGGACGACGCGAAGTTTTGCTGGCCGCGGATCGGCCACAACCGGGTCCAGCTCAATCATGCTCAGCTCATGGCTCTGGTTGACGGAATGGACTGGAAACGGGTTCGGACGGAGACCGTCAGGCGGCCGCAATCGGCTGGGTAAAACCCTGCGGCATGATGAATCAGGGAGCTGAAAAAGCGGGAAAATTGCCCGCGAATATGCTCTGATTTTGGCCATGTCGGCACCCGAACTCGCGCTCCCGGACGACGTTGACGCGCTCAAGGCGATGGTTATTGCCATGGCCCAAAAGGCCGCCCTTCTGGAGGAGCGCAATCTCCATCTCGAGCTGGTCAACAAGAGCGCCGATGAGCGGATCGCACGGCTGACCGCGGTCGTGAAGATGCTGGAGCGGGCGCGTTTCGGCAGCCGCTCCGAACGGTTGCGGACCGGCGCGCTGAGCGAGGAGCAGTATGCTCTCGTCTTCGACGAGATCGAAACCGGCGTGGCGGCCATCGAAGCGCAGATGGAGAAGTTTGCGGGCGGCTCGAAAGCGAAGCGCGCTCCGCGTCCTCGCAAAGGCTTTGCGGCCCATCTCGAACGGGTCGAGGTGGTTATCGAGCCCGAAACGCCTGCTGGCTGCGAAGCGCTGGAAAAG
>NZ_JBVVQI010000035.1:0-55465 GCF_055811495.1 Mesorhizobium sp. WSM4830
CCGAACCGCCCTGTACGGACCCGTACGCAGGGTGGTGTGGGAGGGGAGGAACTGCGAAGCTCCCCCCTATCCCGATTTCGGATAACCTAAGGTTTCGGTGCTGCCGGCCTGACGCCGCGACAGAGGCGGCCGCGAAGCGTCGCAACTGGGCGGCTTCCATTTGCGTCGGACTAGCGTCGGCGGCGCAGTTCCGGATGCGCTTCGATCTCGCGGCGCAGCGAGGCAGCGGCGTTCACATAGGGTTCCTGCCTGGCGACACTCCAGTATTTGAGCTCGTCGAGCGGGATGCTCTCGCCGGTCACCGCGCAGCGCACGAAGGCGCCGGGGCTGGTCACCTGGAAGTCGCCGTCGAGATAGCGGATGCGGGCTTCCTTGCCGCCGGGACCTTCGAAACGGTTCATCATGGGGTGGTGCCGAAATCCATGACGATGTCATCGCCACAAATTGCGGCGAGGTCAAGCTTGGTTGGCCTTACCTGGTTCTGTTTCTGGTGACACTTGCCCGAACAAGCCGGCAAAGCGGATGCCAATGCATGTCGCGCTAGCGCGAGGCCATGGCCTGATCGAAGCGAGCTGGATCATGGCGAGGAAGTTGGCAGCCAGCTTGTCGTAGCGGGTGGCGGCGCGACGGAAGTGCTTCAGCTTGGAGCACGCCTCGCGGCTTGTTGGGCAGGAGCGGTTGGATCACCCGCCACTCGAAGTCGGTCAGATCATATCGGCTCATACCGCCGCTGAATCACGTCAGCGACGATGTTGAAAGTCCCGCTTCAGGGTGCCTGCTGCTCTGAGAAGGGAAGCGCTATGTCGTGCTCTAGCAGCGTAGCCTTATAATGGTTGAGGTATGACCACAGAGCGTTGCGAAGATCATTCAGTTCGTCGTAACCCGGCGAACCTCGCCCGACTTCCTTGCAGGCCAGATCCGCTCGCTGACACAGCACATAAAGGCTGTCACCTTGAACGAGAACGCCCGGGAAGGCACGACCAGGATGCCGCATGACAGCGGCATTGGTCTTGTCCGATAGTGTGTGTCTCGCGGATCGGCTTGCCGCACCGTCAGAGCACGAGCACGCTCACCTCGCAACCATTTATGGGTTCACGACCTACGACGTAGACTCGTTATCGCGTAACCAGATGCGGACCGCGACGAGCGTGAGGGCGGCAAGATAGTTTTCAGCCAGCTTGTCGTAGCGGGTCGCGATGCGACGGAACTGCTTGGCCTTGTGAAGAACCGCTCGACCAGGTTGCGCGCCTTGTAGAGGAAAGGGCTGAAGCAGATCGGGTCCTTGCGATTGGCCTTTGGAGGAATGTCGGCCCATGCATTTCGCTCTGTGACGGCATTGCGCAACGCGTTGGCGTCATAGCCCTTGTCACCAAGCAGCATCGCACCCGGCGGCAAATCTTTGATCAGGTCCGCTGCGGAGGCGATGTCGCTCTTCTGGCCTCCCGTGAGCGTCAGCTTGATCGGCCTGCCTTTGGCGTCCACAAGGGCATGGATTTTGGTTGTCAGCCCGCCTCGGGATCGGCCGAGACAATGATCTCGATCCCCCTTTTTGCCGTCGCACCCTGCTGATGGACGCGAACAATGGAGGTATCGATCATCTGCACCCTGCCGTCATGGTCTTTGGTAATGGCGTCCATGAGGCGGTCCCACACACACCTGCCTTCCGCCATCGGACGAAGCGATTGTAGCAGGTGGTGCGGGGGCCGTATCGCTCTGGCAGATCGCGCCAAGGCGCACCCGATCGCAGCACCCAAAAGATGCCGTTCAGCACCCGCCGATCATCGACGCGCGGCACCCCTCGCGGCTTGTTGGGCAACAGCGGCGCAATCACGCGCCATTCGACGTCGGTCAGGTCATATCGGCTCATGCTGAGCCTGAATCAGATTCCGCTCCAATTGGAAACCCGCCAGTCGACAAACGACCCAAAGCGGACAGAACGGCTGCTCACACCTCACTTCCATTTTGGGGAGCTTCGTCCTCAACGAAAAGGTCGAGGCCCCAGCCAACACCGCAATCCGCGAGCACCCTCATCGCGGACGGCTCAAGCCAGATGCCGCACTGCTCGTCGTAGGGCGTATAGAACCCGCCATAGATCGTAATCTGCTTTGGCCGCACTTCCTGCCGCAGCCGTGCGAAGGCTTCCTCCCGACCTCGCATCTGCTCGATCAGGTAGTTGACCGCAATCTCGTGGTCGGCCCCGTTCCGGAGCCTTTCGCGCCGTCCATCGAGGCTCCAGCCATTCTTTTTGCGCGGCGAACCGCTGCGCATCGGGTCGCCCTTGCGGACTATGTGTGTAGGTTCGATGCCTAGGATCGCCGTCACCCTGTCGGGATCGGCATCGAAGTCAGAGATCGAGAGCGAGATCATCGCGTGTCCTAACTAAGTTCGAAAGCGCATGGCAAGCCCTGCGCCCGTGCGAGTTCATGCTTGCCTCACTCCGCTTCCCCACCCATCCCGCATTTATGAGTTCACGGCCTAGGATAACGACATGCATGGACACAAGAACCTTAAGCGCGTCGCATGAGGCCGGTCGAACGCGACGCGTCATCTCATTCTTCGGCGATGATAAACTCTTCGATCTTCTCCGTTGGCAGCCCGGCCTGGACGGCGATGCGCCGGGCGAGTTCGGCGGCGGCTGCGCGCGGGCGCCCCAGCGGCCGGTCGAGCCAGTAGGATATCGGGCTCAGCGCAGTGCGCTCGTCCACGGCGACGATGCGGCCCGATTTCAATTGGTCCACCGTCAACGGCGGACGCGCCAGCGCAATGCCGAGCCCATGCGCGGCGGCGTCGAGCACGAGGTTGTAATCTTCGAAACGCCGGTCGTGCGGCCGCGGCCGATAGTCCATCTCCTGCGCCGCAAACCAGGCGCGCCACGCCGAAGCGTCGGAATCATTGATCACCGGATAGTTGAGCAGCCGGGCGGGGTCTCCGCGGCCGATCTCCCTGGCCAATTCCGGCGAGGCGACCGGGAACACATATTCTTCGAAAAGCTGCACCGAGATCCGGCCCGGAATGTGGCCGCGCCCGCAGCGGATCGACAGGTCGATGCCTTCGTCGGCAAGATCGCCCTGGCGCATGTCGACGTCGAGCACGATGCGCAGCTTGGACGGGTGGTTCTCCAGCGCCGCCATGCGCGGCATCAGCCACAGCCCGCTGACCGAGGGGATCGAGGTCAGCCGCACCACCGCCGTACCGCGCGGCTCGACCCAGCGGTCCGAATTGCTGGCGATCAGGGCAAAGGCTTCGGTGGTGCGCAGATGCAGGCGGTTGCCTTCGACGGTCAGCGAGACGCCGCGCGCGCCGCGATCGAAGACTTTGAGCCCGAGCCAGTTCTCGAGCTTGGCGATCTGCCGGCTGACGGCGCCGTGGGTGATGTTGAGCTTCTCGGCCGCCGCCGAAAAGCTGCCGGTGCGTGCCGCGGCGTCGAAGGCGCGCAGCGTTTCAAGTGGCAGCATCGAGTCTGAGCTGTGATCCATAGTCACAGGTGATCCTCGATTTATTCGTTTGTCAACCGGCCCGCAATAGCGTTTCTCTACTTCATGGCATTGGATCGCGAGGACACCGAGATGAGTGCTTACACCGGCACGTTGAATAAGACACAGCGCATGGATGCCACGGCGGCCGTCGCGGTGACGCTGACGGTGGTCGGCTGGGCCTCGGCCTTTCCGGCGATCCGCGCCGGTCTTGCCGCCTTCGGGCCGCTGGAACTTGGCGCGCTGCGCTTTGCCATCGCCGCGGTTCCGGCGGCGATCTTCCTCGCGGTCAAGCGGCCGGCTCTGCCCAGGCTTGATGAACTCTGGCGCTTTGTCTTCGGTGGTGCCGTCTTCGTCGCGCTCTACACGGTGATGCTCAATTTCGGCGAGCTGACCGTTTCGGCCGGTGCGGCCGGCTTCATCATCAATGTCAGCCCGATCTTCACCGCCATCATGGCCATGGCGCTGCTTGGCGAACGCTTCTCAGGCCTCGCCTGGGCCGGCACATTCCTGTCCTTCGCCGGAATCGGCATCATCGCCATGGGCGAGGGGCAAGGGCTGCATTTCAACAATGGTGCGCTGCTTGTCCTCGGCTCGGCGCTGTGCTCGGCCGTCAACACCATCGTCCAGAAGCCGCTGTTTGGTCGCCACCACCCACTGACCATCTCGGCCTCGAACATGGTGCTTGGCGCGCTCTGCCTGTCGCCGTTCCTGCCGAACGGTCTGGCGCAGGCGGCGGTCGCCGATACCGCCGGGCTCGGTGCCGTCATCTTTCTCGGCATCGTACCCAGCCTGATCGCCTATGCCGCCTGGGTAACAGCGCTTTCCCGGCTGCCCGCCGCGCGCGCCTCGAACTTCCTCTATCTGGTGTCGCCGGTGGCGACCCTGATCGGTTTCTTCTGGCTGGGCGAAGTACCGACCCTGCTCGGCATCATCGGCGGTGCTCTGGCGCTGGGCGGCGTCATCGTGGTGAATTTGAAGAGGTGAATTAGAGGGTTCGGAGGCTTGCTTGAATCAAAAAGAGCCGTATCGAACGGCTCTTTTTGATTTCCCCTCTCCGGTTTGCTTCGCAAACCACCTCTCCCCACCTTGTGGGGCGAGGAACCTAAGGTTTTCAAGATTGCGCCTTTGGCGATTAGCGTTTCCTCGCCCCACCAAAGTGGGGGACAGGTGGCCGCGGAGCGGCCGGAGAGGGGGCTGCGCCAGCGGACGTCGTAAGCCGCTGGCCCTACCGCCGCCCGAACAGCCGCTCGATGTCGGCGAGCTTAAGTTCGATATAGGTCGGGCGGCCGTGGTTGCAGGTGCCGGAGCCCGGCGTCGCCTCCATCTGCCGCAGCAGCGCGTTCATCTCTTCCGGTTTGAGCAGCCGGCCGGAGCGCACCGAGCCGTGGCAGGCCATGGTCGCGGCTATCCTGTCCAGCCGCTCCTTCAGCGTGTCGATCGTGTCATCGTCGGCGATCTCGTCAACGAGGTCGCGAACCAGCTGCTGGACGTTGGTCTCGCCGAGCATCGACGGCGTCTCGCGCACCGCAACGGCACCGGGGCCGAAGCGCTCGATGCCGAGGCCGAAGCGGGCGAGCGTCTCGGAGTGCATGGCGAGCCGTTCGGCGTCTTCCTCCGGCAGGTCGACGATCTCGGGCAGCAGCAGCATCTGCGACGGCACCGCGCGCGAATGCAGCGCATTCTTCAAGGCCTCGTAGACCAGCCGCTCATGCGCCGCATGCTGGTCGACAATGACAATTGAATCCCTGGTCTGGGCAACGATGTAGTTCTCATGCACTTGCGCGCGCGCCGCGCCCAGCGCCGTGCCGAGCAGCGTCTCCGCCGCTTCGTTTTGCCCGGCGCGCGCGTCGGCGCTGTGCAGCGGCCCGGCGTCGAAGGCCGCCTGCTCGTCCTCGCCGAAGCCGCCGCCCATATCGAGCGGCCGCTGTGGCGAGCGGCCAAGATCGAACCCGGCAAAGCCGGAGGCCCGGTAAGCGGCCTCGTAGCTGCGGTGACCGTTGGCCGGGCCGCCATGCGCATAGGATGCCGCGCCTGGCCGGAACGCCGCCATCATGCCGGCGGCCCCGGTGGTGGCGGGGCGGATGCCGGCATTGGCCAGCGCTTCGCGGATGGCGCCGACGATCAGCCCGCGCACCAGCCCCGGATCGCGGAAGCGCACGTCGGCCTTGGCCGGGTGGACGTTGACGTCGACGATCGCCGGGTCGAGCGTCAGGAACAGCACGGTGACGGCATGGCGGTCGCGCGGCAGCACGTCGGCGAAGGCGCCGCGAATGGCGCCGGCAATCAATTTGTCACGCACCGGGCGACCGTTGACATAGGCGTATTGCTGCAGCGCGTTGGCGCGGGTGAAGGAGGGCACCGAGACATGGCCGGCGAGACGCACGCCGTCCCGCACCGCGTCGATGGCAATCGCATTGTCGGGAAAGTCGGCGCCCATCACCTGTGCCACCCGACGCAGCCGGCCTTCCGGGCTGTCGTCGGTGGCCGGCAGTTCCAGCGTCGAGCGGTCCGGGCCGGCAAGGGTGAAGCGCACGGCGGGGAAGGCTATGGCGATGCGCTTGACCACGTCGCCAATGGCCGAGCTTTCGGCGCGCTCGCCCTTCATGAATTTGAGCCGCGCCGGCGTGGCGAAGAACAGGTCGCGCACCTCGACCGTGGTGCCGCGATTGGCCGCCGCCGGCCTGACGGCGGAGACGCGGCCGCCGTCGATGCCGATCTCGGCGGCGTTTTCACTGGACGCGGTGCGCGAGCGGATCGACAGCCGCGCCACCGAGCCGATCGACGGCAAGGCCTCGCCGCGAAAGCCGAGCGAGCGAATGTCGTGAATGTTGTCGGCGAGCTTCGAGGTGCAATGGCGCGCAATCGCCAAAGCCAGTTCCTTTTCCGGAATGCCCGAGCCGTCGTCGCTGACGCGGATCAGGTTCAGCCCGCCGCCGGCGGTGACGATCTCGACACGGCTTGCACCGGCATCGAGCGCGTTCTCGACCAGTTCCTTGACCACGCTTGCCGGACGCTCGATGACTTCGCCGGCGGCGATCTGGTTGATCATCGTTTCGGAAAGCTGGCGGATCGGCATGGCAGCACTATAGGCGGATTCGTGGTCGGTGCGGGAGGGCGCAATTGAGGAAATCCACGCAGCCGACCGCGGCCGTGCACTTCAACTCATGAGCTTGGGCAGCGCTGCCGCCAGTGCGTCGACGGCAAGGCGGACTTTCATCGGCAGATGTGGCGTCTGCAACCACAGCGCATGGACATCATAGAGAAACTTCGGCTGTTCCGGCAACAGCGGGACAAGTACGCCCGCCTGGATGCGCTGGCGAACAAGCCAATATGGCAGCCAGGCGAGCCCCATGCCGGCCGCCGCCGCATCGGCGATGGCATCGAGGTCGTCGAGCTGCAATCTGCTGACGGGCCTGACCTCAATCGCGGGGTGGCCATCGCGCGGAAACAGCCATGGCTGAACGGCACGCCCTGAACGGCGGTAGATGATCGCATGATGCCTGCCGAGGTCATCTATCGCCTGCGGCTGGCCGTGCCGGTCGAGATAGGACGGCGACGCGCAGACGACCATGTGCTGGCGCGCGATGCGGCGCGCGATCACCCCGGTCTGGTCCTCCAGATCGCCGGTTCGGATGGCAAGGTCGCAGCCGTCCTCTGCGAGGTCGGCGAGGGCATCGCTGAACGACAGGTCCAGTTCCAGCGCCGGATATTGCTGCGCAAGCCCGAACAGGACTGGGGCAACGCAGCGCCGGCCGAAATGCACCGGCATGAGCACGCGCAGCTTTCCGCGCGGTTCGGCAAGCTGGTCGGCGGCGAGTGCATCCGCGGCCTCCGCTTCGGCAAGCACCAGCCGGCAGCGTTCATAATAGGCGCGCCCGAAATCGGTCAGGCTTTGGCGGCGCGTAGTCCGGTTGATGAGGCGCACGCCCAGGCGCTCCTCGAGAAACCGGACATGCTTGCCGACCATCGGCCCGGACAGATCGAGAGCCGCGGCCGCGGCCGCGAACGAGCCCAGGTCGACGGCTTTGACGAACACGGCCATGCTCGTAAGGCGATCCATATTCAAAACCTACAGTTTCTACTGCTCTACTCGAGCAGCTATTTATCCGCCTGATCGCGGCTGGCATAGCACATTCAATTCAAATCTTTTGGAGTTGTGACCGATGGCACGTGTTGTTCGCTTTCATGAGCTCGGTGGTCCCGAGGTTCTGCGCATCGAGAATGTCGATATTCCTGCGCCCGCGCGGGGCGAGGTCCAGATC
Organism: Mesorhizobium sp. WSM4830; assembly: GCF_055811495.1. Classification (NCBI taxonomy): domain Bacteria; kingdom Pseudomonadati; phylum Pseudomonadota; class Alphaproteobacteria; order Hyphomicrobiales; family Phyllobacteriaceae; genus Mesorhizobium; species Mesorhizobium sp. WSM4830. Next base: position 7,739 of record NZ_JBVVQI010000035.1, read on the forward strand.
CGCGTCAAGGCGTTGGGTCTCAACCGGGCCGAGGCGCTGCTGCGTTCGGGGACCTACATCCAGACCGCGCCGTTGCCTTCCGGTCTTGGGCTCGAGGCGGCGGGTATCGTCGAGATGGTCGGCGAAGGCGTGGACGGGTTTGCGCCGGGCGATGCCGTCAGCATCGTGCCGCCATTGTCGATGGTCCGCTGGCCTGCCTATGGTGAGATTGCCACATATCCCGCCGAGCTCGTCGTCAGGCATCCACCATCACTGAGCTGGGAAGAGGCCGCCGCAGCATGGATGCAATATCTCACGGCCTACGGTGCGCTGATCGACATTGCCCAACTTGGCAGGCAGGACTTTGTCGTCATCACTGCGGCATCGAGCAGCGTCGGACTTGCGGCGATCCAGATCGCCAACATGATTGGCGCGACCCCGATCGCGGTCACACGGACATCTGCCAAGAAGCGGGCTCTGCTTGAGTTCGGCGCGACCCACGTCATCGCCTCGGCAGAGGAGGATCTGGAAGCCAGGCTGAAGCAAATCGCCGGCCCGGACGGCGTGCGCGTGGTGTTCGATGCCGTCGGCGGGCCGATCTTCGAGCCTCTGACCGCAGCGATGGCATCGGGTGGCATTCTCATCGAATATGGCGGCTTGAGCCCTGACCCGACACCCTTTCCGCTACCTGCAGTGCTGGCCAAGACGCTGACGCTGCGCGGTTATCTCGTCCATGAGATCGTGCGCGATCCGGTCCGGCTGCAGGCCGCCAAGGCGTTCATCCTTGACGGACTGAGCTCGGGCTCGCTGAAGCCGGCAATCGCCAGAACCTTTCCGTTCGACCGGATCGTCGAGGCGCACCGCTATCTCGAATCGAACGAACAGTTCGGCAAGATCGTCGTGACGGTTTGACCGGGCATTTATCGGCCTCACGCCTGCGCCGCCAGCCAGTCCCGCACCTTGCGGGCGTTGTCGCTGAGCTCGCGGTTCCTCGACCAGATGACATGAAAGCCCTTGCCGGTCGTCATCGTGTGGCCGGTGACGCGCACCAGCAGCCCTGATGCCAGCAGCCGCTCGGCGAGGTGACCCCAGCCGAGCGCGATGCCTTGCCCTTCCATGACCGCCTGGATCACCAGCGCATAGTCGTTGATACGCAAGCCACGTCCGGCATCGGCGATGTCGACCCCGGCCGAGGCGAACCACTCGTCCCAGCTCGCGGCCTCGCGAAACGGCTCTTCGAGATGGATGAGGCGGTGCGATTGAAGGTCCGCGACATGCTCCGGCAGCCCGAACCGTGCCACGTAGCTAACGCCGGCGACGGGGAATATCACTTCATCGGCCAGCGGCAGCGAATGATAGTCCGGCCATTCCCTGGGCTCGCCGCCGCGGACGCCGAGCGGGATATCCTCGGCGATGATGTCGAGATCGCGGTCGGCGGTCTGGATGCGCAGGTCGATGCCCGGCAATTCGTCGCGAAACTGCTGCAGGCGCGGCATCATCCAGAACGAGGCGAAGGCGGTCGAGGCGGCGAGCGTCACATGAGCGCCGACGGCGATCTGGCGCAGATCCTCCGCCGACTTGCGGATGTGCGACAGGCCGAGCGAGACGTCGGCATGGAAGCGGTCGCCGGCCTCGGTCAGGCTGACCTGCCGGTGGCGGCGCTGGAAGAGTTTCGCGCCGAGCTGCTCTTCGAGCCCACGGATCGCATAGGAGACGGCAGCCTGCGTCATGCCGAGCTCGCGCCCGGCGGCCGTAAAGCTCGACAGCCGCCCGGCGGCCTCGAAGACGATCAGGCTGCCGGCCGACGGCAGCAGGTGGCGTAAGTTTCGCATAAGCTGAGCTTATACAAGAGATCAGGATTTTCCAGCGTCACAGCTGCATTTTGTCTGGCTAGATTGATCGCCAACAGGAAGATGGAGCCTCCATGAACGCACCGGCCGTTGAAGTGAGCGAACACACCAACCGCCGCAGCGGCGGCCGTCTGGGGCGCAAGGCGCTGCGGGGAGCTCCCGTGGCGTCGTTTCCGACCCTGGTTCGCAAGATCCCGGTGTATCAGATGGTTCCGGACGAGGCGGTGGAGCTGATCCATCAGGAGTCGCTCTCCATCCTCGAAGAGGTGGGATGCGAGTTCCGCGACGACGAGGCGATCGCAATGTGGAAGGCGGCGGGCGCCGATGTCTCGGAGACAAGGGTCCGGATCGACCGAGCCCTGCTGATGGAGCTCATCTCGAAGGTCCCGTCGGAGTTTACGCTCAATGCGAGGAATCCCCAGCGTTCCGTGCGTGTGGGTGGAAACAACTCCATCTTCGTGCCGATGTACGGGGCGCCCTACGTGCGCGACCTCGACAACAACAGGCGCTACGGCACACTCGCCGACCTCAACAATTTCCACAAGCTCGCCTACATGGCGCCGGCGCTGCATTCGTCGAGCTCGATCATTTGCGAGCCGATGGAAATCGCGGTGCCGAAGCGTCACCTCCACATCATCCATTCGGCGCTGAAGCACTCCGACAAGCCGTTCATGGGCATTGTCACTTCCAAGGATCGGGCCGAAGACACGATGGCGATGGCAGGTATCGTGTTCGGCGAGGACTATGTCCGCGACAACCCGGTCCTGGTGGCGATCACCAACTGCAATTCGCCGCTGGTCTGGGATGCCACCATGCTGGACGCGATGAAAGTTTATGCGCGCCATAACCAGCCGCTGATTCTCGCCCCCTTCGCGTTGTGCGGCGCCTCGACTTCGGCCTCTGCTGTCGGAGCGGTCGCGCAGGTCAATGCGGAAGCACTTGCGGGTGTCGCGTTCACACAGCTCCTGCGTCCGGGTTCGCCGCAGATCTACGGACAGTTCATGGTGACGGTCGACATGAAGACCGGCGCTCCCATGGGCGGCACGCCGGAGGCGGCCCAGATGATGTATCTCATGGGCGCGCTGGCGCGGAAGTATCGGCTGCCGTGGCGCACGTCCGGTTTCCATGTCGGCTCGAAGCTGAACGACGCCCAGGCGGGCTACGAGGCGAACATGCTGATGCATGCCGCCATCCTTGCCGGCGCCAACTACATCTGGCACTCCGCCGGTTGGCTCGAGGCCGGGCTGACCTGTGGCTATTCGAAATTTGCGACCGACTGCGAGCAGCTTGTCGGCTGGTACAAATATGCTGGCGGGCTGCCGTTCGACGATTTCAAGGAGGCTATGGCGGCTATCCGCGAGGTCGGACCGCAGGGCCATTTCCTCGGCACCCAGCACACACTCGAACATTTCGAGTCCGCCTTCTTCATACCGAGCATCATGGACTTCAATTCGTTCGAACAGTGGAAGGCGGAAGGAGCAAAGGACCACGACACCCGCGGCCGCGAGAAAGCGCGCAACATGCTCGCCGATTATGAGGAGCCGAAGCTCGATGAGGGCGTCGCCGATGGTCTCAAAGATTTGATTGCGCGGCGCGAGGAGAAACTGCCGGACAGCGTTAGTTGATAACGGGCGAAGACCCGATGCGAACCATAAGGGAGGAAAAAATGACACTCTTCAGAAGCAACGGTGATCGCGTACCGAGCGCCATCGAAGCGATGGCCGGCGAGGCGCGCGCCGGTCGTGTCGACCGGCGCGAGTTTCTGGCGCTGGCAAGCGCTTTCGGCGCATCGACGGCCCTTGCCTACGGCATGATCGGCCTTGCCGTGCCGGAACGGGCTTTGGCTGAAGAGCCGAAGAAAGGCGGAACGCTGCATGTTTCGATGTCGGTGAAGGCGCAAAAGGACCCGCGCACTTACGACTGGGTGGAACTGGCGAACATTTCACGCTGCTGGCTGGAGCCGCTTGTCCGCTATACGCGCCAGTTCACTTTCGAGCCGGTTCTGCTCGAAAGCTGGGAGGTCAATGACGACGCCACCGAATACGTTCTGCATGTTCGCAAGGGCATAACCTGGAACAACGGCGATGCTTTCGGCGCCGATGACGTGGTCTACAACCTGACGCGCTGGTGCGAGAAGGCTGCCGCCGGCAATTCCATGGCCGCGCGCGTCGGTGCGCTGATCGATGCAAAGACCGGCAAGGCCAGGGAAGGGGCGATCACCAAGGTCGACGACAACACGGTGAAGCTGAAGCTGAACGAGCCGGACATCTCGCTGATCCCGAACTTCACCGACTATCCGGCGCTCGTGGTCCATCGCAACTTCGACGCCGATGGCGCCAATCCGATCGAAAAGCCGATTGGCACCGGGCCGTTCGAACTGGTGTCTTATGCGGTTGGCCAGAAAGCGGTCGTCAAGCGTCGTGAAAATGGCAAATGGTGGGGCGGTGAAGCGCTTCTCGACGGCGTCGAATTCATCGACTACGGAACCGATTTCAACGCCTCGATAAATGCGTTCGACTCCGGCGAAATCGATCTCAACTTCGAGACGCCGGCCGACTTCATAGACATTCTCGACAAGATGGGGCTGGTCAAATCGGAGGTCGCGACAGCGACCACGCTCGTCGCCCGCACCAACATCACGAACAAGCCCTATGACGACAAGCGGGTTCGCAACGCCCTCCAGATGGCCGTCGACAACAAAGCGGTGCTCGAACTTGGCTACGCCGGGCGAGGCACTGTTGGTGAAAACCACCACGTCAGCCCGATTCATCCGGAATACTACGCGCTGCCCAAGAAGACACGCGACGCCGCGGGCGCCAGGAAGCTTATGGCCGAGGCCGGGCAGGACGACTTCGAGCATGAACTGATCACCGTCGAGGACGATTGGCAAAAGAACACCGGCGACGCTATTGCCGGCCAGTTGCGCGATGCCGGGATCAAGGTGAAGCGCACCGTGCTGCCGGGTTCGACCTTCTGGAACGACTGGACGAAATACCCCTATTCGATGACCATCTGGTACATGCGCCCGCTTGGCGTCCAGGTGCTGGCGCTCGGCTATCGCACCGGCGAGGCCTGGAACGAAACCGGCTACTCGAACCCTGATTTCGATGCCAAGCTCAAGCAGGCTCTCTCGCTGATCGACGTCGAGAAGCGCCGCGAGGTCATGAAGGATATCGAGCAGATCCTGCAGGATTCGGGCGTCATCATTCAGCCGTTTTGGCAGAAGCTGTTCAGCCACATGAATGAGAAGGTGAAGAACTACGGTGTCCACCAAACCTTCGAGATGGATCTCCAGAACGTCTGGCTGAACGCCTGAGTTGCCAGCAGAGGAGGCGTTGCAGGATTTCATGGACCGCAAGAAAGCCGACGGGCAAGATGCGTGGTACTGATAGCTTCCGTCAGTGAACAATCGGGGACACGCATGAAACTGCCACTTTTTGTTGCCGCGCTTTCGATGGCCTTGCCGGCGGCCGCGTTTGCCGGCCCGGCTGCCAACGCCGTGAAGTTCTTTTATGTCCCGTCGGTCAAATTCGAGGCCGATGCGCAATATCGCGACCGCTTCACCGCGCCGGTGACGAAACTGTTCGAACTGAACGACAACGCGGCAAAGAACCATCCGGATGAAGTTCCCTGCATCGACTTCGCCCCTGGTCTCGATGCGCAGGACTATGACGAGAAGACCGTGGCCAAGACGCTGACCTTGGGTGAAACGCTCAATGGCGACAGCGCCGAGGTGACGGCGACGTTCAACCTTTTCCCGGAAGGCGATGATTCCAAACGCGAAATGGTCTGGTCGTTGAAGAAGATCGACGGCCAGTGGAAGGTCGCCGACATTACCTCGAAGACCAGCGGCTGGACGCTGAGTGCGCTCGAATGCCTGGCCGGGCAGCCGCCGGAGTGATGCCGTGGCTTGCTGCCGTCCCTGGGTTCTGGCCACTGCGTGCATGCTGGCCGGATTGAGCAGCGCCGCCGCTCAGGGCCTGTTGGGCGCGCCGCCCGCAAACGCGCCGGCCGACAGTGCGGCACCTCCGCCGGCAGAAATCGCGCCGGCCGCACCCGTGCAGCCGGGCTCGCCGACGGCGGTGGTGAAGCCGTTCTACGAGCATGCCGGGCTCGAGGTCGATCCGGCTCAGCGGGGCCATTTCACCGACCCGGCAAAGTCGGTGCTGGACAAGAGCGACGCGCTGCGGAAGTCGGGGCAGGGCGAGTGCCTCGATCCCAACATGGCGCTCGACAATGCCGAATACGATAAGCCGGAGATCGACAAGAGCCTGAAGACCATCGAAGCGGTCAAGGGCGACGAGGCCAAGGTCGTCGTCGCTTTCGTCGTCTCCGGCAATCCGCACCGGCTGGAATGGAAGTTCAAAAAGGTCGACGGCGACTGGAAGATATCGGACCTGCTCTCGGTGACCGGCGAATGGGCGCTAAGCCAATACCAGTGCGAGTGATCAGCCGATGAAGTCGCTTCGAGGTGATCGTCAATGAGAGTTCGCCTTTTTCTCGCGATAGGCTTGGCTGGACTTTGCGTCTTAGCCTGCCTGGTCATCTGGCACACCGGGACGATGCTGATTGCCCGCCAACCCCGGCAGAACTTGGCGGCGGTTGGCGACCTGCCCGTCGAGCGTGTCGTGCTCATTCAGGCCGACGCCCCCGAACTTGTCGGCTGGGTGGCCAACCGGCCTGGCAGTTGCGGCGCAATCGTGCTGTTGCACGGGCGCGGGGCCAACAGGCTCGCAATGGCTGGAAGGGCGAGACTGCTGTTCGAGGCGGGTTATTCTGTTGCCCTGTTCGATCTCTCGGGAAACGGCGAGAGCGGCGGCACCGTTCGAGGGTTTGGCTATACCGAAGGACAGGATGCTGCTCGCATTCTGGCCTTTGCAAGGCAACGCTTCCCCGGGAGGAAACTCGGCGCTCTCGGCTCATCGTTGGGCGCCGCATCCCTCGTCTTTGCTGCGCCGCAGGCGCCTGCCGATGCCTATGTGTTGGAGCAGCTCTACGCAACCTTGCGGGAGACCACGGCTGGGCGCATGCCCTTCCACGTCTTGCGCGACCTTCAAGCGGATATCTTGTTGGCGCAAATGCCGCTTCGTCTCGGGTTCAGCGCCGACGATGTCAGGCCGGTCGATCGCCTCGGCAAGATCGGCAAGCCATTGATGCTGCTTGCCGGCAGCATCGATCCTTTCATCGATCGCGGACAGGTACTGGCCTTGCAAAACGCCGCCGCTGGCTCGGAGCTGGTCTGGTTCGAGGGTGCCCGCCATGTCGATCTGCTGCGATACGACCGGCCGCGCTATCGTGATGCGGTCCTTCCGTTCTTTACAACAAACCTCTGCCGGACCGGTGCCGACCATGTCTGACGGCCATTCAGCCCCTTTAACCGCGCCCGCGATAAGGGGCGACGCCGGTGTCGGGCAGCCACACACCTTCCGGCGGTGCGCCGGTTTGCCAGAACACGTCGATCGGAATGCCGCCGCGCGGATACCAGTAGCCGCCGATGCGCAACCACAATGGCTTGGTCGCGGCGATGATGCGGCGGCCGATCATGACGGTGCATTCTTCGTGGAAGGCGCCATGGTTGCGAAACGAGGTCATGAACAGCTTGAGCGACTTCGATTCCACCAGCAGCGCATCGGGTGCGTAGTCGATGACGATATGGGCGAAGTCCGGCTGGCCGGTGACCGGGCAGAGCGAAGTGAATTCCGGGCAGGTGAAGCGAACGATGGCGGGCGGGCCATCGCCGCGCGAAAACGGCACGGTTTCCAGGACTGCCGCTTCGGGGCTCTGTGGCGCCTCGACGTTGGTGCCGAGCTGGGTGAGGTTTTTCGTATCGGTCATGAGCAGGTTCCTTGCTGCATGCCACCCAAAACTGCGCAGCGATTTTGGGATAGCGACATGCGTAAAAACAAAAATTTGCCGCTCATTAGCACAATTTGAAACAGCAGGAAGACGATGACTAGCAATGACCCGCTCCTCCAGCCCTATCAGCTCAAGCATCTGACGCTGAAGAACCGGGTGATGTCGACCAGCCATGAGCCGGCCTATTCCGAGGACGGCATGCCAAAGGAGCGGTACCGGCTCTACCATGCCGAAAAGGCCAAGGGCGGCATGGCGCTGACCATGACCGCCGGTTCGGCGATCGTCTCGCGCGACAGCCCGGCCGCTTTTGGCAATCTGCATGTCTATGACGACCGTATCGTGCCATGGCTCGCCGAGCTTACCGATGCCTGCCACGAGCACGATTGCAAGGTGATGATACAGATCACCCATCTCGGCCGCCGCACCGGTTGGAACAAGGCCGACTGGCTACCGGTCCTGTCGGCTTCGCCGGTGCGCGAACCGGCCCATCGCGCCTTTCCCAAGACTATCGAGGACTGGGATATCGAGCGCATCGTCGCCGACTATGCGGCGGCCGCGCAGCGCTGCCAGGCTGCCGGCCTCGACGGCATCGAATTCGAGGCCTACGGCCATCTGATGGACGGTTTCTGGTCGCCGGCCACCAACCAGCGCGACGACGATTTCGGCGGCTCGCTCGACAACCGGCTGCGCTTCACCGGAATGGTGCTCGACGCAGTGCGTGCCGCGGTCGGCGAAAAGTTCGTCGTCGGCATTCGCATGGTCGCCGACGAGGATTTCGAGAAAGGCCTGTCGAAGCAGGAAGGCGTCGAAATCGCCAGGCGGCTGGCCGGCTCCGGCAAGGTCGATTTCCTCAACATCATCCGTGGCTCGATCGAGACCGACGCCGCTCTGACAAAAGTCATCCCGGTGACCGGCATGCGGTCGTCGCCGCATCTCGACTTCGCCGGGGAGGTGAGGGCGGCGACGAAATTCCCGACCTTCCATGCGGCGCGGATTTCCGACGTCGCCACCGCGCGTCACGCAATCGCCGCCGGCAAGCTCGACATGGTTGGCATGACGCGTGCCCACATTGCCGACCCGCACATCGTCAGGAAGGTGATGGAGGGCCGCGAGCACGAGATCCGCCCTTGCGTCGGCGCCACCTATTGCCTCGACCGCATCTATGAGGGCGGCGAGGCGCTGTGCATCCACAATGCGGCGACGGGCCGCGAGGCTGATATCCCGCATATCATCCCGAGAACCGAGGGTCCGAAGCGGAAGGTGGTGGTCGTCGGCGCCGGCGCCGGCGGGCTGGAGGCAGCGCGCGTCGCCGCCGAACGCGGGCACCAGGTGACGGTGCTGGAAGCATCGAGCCAGGCCGGCGGCCAGGTGCGGCTGGCAACGCAGAACCCGCGCCGCAAGGAATTGATCGGCATCATCGACTGGCGCCTGGCCGAACTCGACCGGCTTGGTGTCGAGATCCGCTACGATACCTGGGCGGAGAAGGACGACGTACTGACGCTGTCGCCGGACGTGGTGGTGATCGCCACCGGCGGCCTGCCGCAGAACCCGCCTCTGACGGCCGGCGACGATCTCGTCACCTCGAGCTGGGACATCATGGCCGGCAGCGTCAAGCCGGCCGAGAATGTACTGCTCTATGACGACAATGGCGGCCATCAGGGCATGGGTGCTGCCGAACTGATCGCCAACAGCGGCGCCAGGCTGGAGCTGGTTTCACCAGAGCGCTTCTTCGCCCCGGAAATGGGCGGCATGAACCATGTGCCCTACATGCGCGCCTTCCAGGAAAAGGGTGTCACGGTGACCATCAACACACGGCTGCGTTCGGTGCGGCGCGAGGGCAATCAGCTGATCGCCGAGCTCGCTTCCGACTTCGCCGATGGCTGGCGCGGCGAGCGGCGGGTCGACCAGGTGGTGGTCGAGCACGGCACGCTGCCGCTCGACGATCTCTATCTGGCGCTGAAGCCGCTGTCGAAGAACGCCGGCGCGGTCGACTACGAAAAGCTGGTCAATGGCGGCGACATCTTTCCGGTGCGCAATCCGCAGAGTGGCTTCGTGCTCTTCCGCATCGGCGATGCAGTCGCCTCGCGCAACATCCACGCCGCCATCTATGACGGCATCAGGTTCGGCTTGCGGATCTGAGGAATATTTTGGATTGATTGGTGGCGCGCAGCCGAAACCTCCGTACGGAGAGCCACCATGGTACTTTGGTCCGGTCTGCGCGCCGCGCACGCCGCCGGCCATCGCCGGGCACCGTACGATCTTGCGATTGCGGCAGGACGCTCAAAACATCCTGGCGGTGGCCATGCAGAACACGGTGATGACCAGCAGTCCGCCGGCGATGCGCTCGCCTTTTGTCATCTTCGCGCGCAGCTGGGTTTGCTTCGCGGCATCAGCGCCAGCCAGCTGCCTGCTGGCGGAACCCACCAGCGCGCCCTGAACCCCGGCGGCGATCAATGCCGTCAAGATGCCCAGCGCCAGGACTTTCTCCATGGAACCGAAAGAGCCGTTGTGGAAGAAATACCACAGCAGCAAACCCGTGAGGAAAACCACGCCGGCCGCGCCCATTTGCGGCCGGAAGAAACGTTCCGCCCTGATCTCCGGTTCGCGGGCAACCGCGATGGTGGTGCCGGCCCAGAACACACCCGCCATGACGTGAAGGCCGAGGACGATGATGTAGACATATTGCATGACCGCATTTCCTCTCTTGCCCACCGCTAACCATATTGATAGATATCAAATGATTAGATGTCAATGCATAAGCTCGAGCCGTTCCATAGGCTTTGCCCTTGTTCTAGTGTTGGACCATGACGCCGTTTGACCGCCCGCCGATCGGGATGAATCTCGCCCGCACCGCCAAGCTGGTCGCGCAGGCTTTCGACGCTACCTTGGTCGAGGCCGGCGGCACGCTGCCGGTCTGGGTCACTTTGCTGTCAGTCAAGTCGCGGGAGCTGGCCAACCAACGCGAGCTCGCCGGCATGATCGGCATCCGGGGCGCAACGCTGACCCACCACCTCAACGCCATGGAGACCCAAGGCCTGCTGATGCGGCGCCGCGATCCCGAGAACCGCCGGGTTCACCAGGTGGAGCTGACCCAAGCCGGAGAAGCGTTGTTCCTGAAATTGCGCACCGCCGCGTTAGCCTTCGACAAACGGCTGCGGAAGGGATTGTCCGACGACAGGCTGGCGGAGTTTGCACAGGTGCTGGCTGCGCTGCGGGCCAATGTCAGTTGATCTCGATTGGACCGCCAACCCTTGTTCCAAGGCGCATGCAATGTTATATGACCATGGTAGTCATATGCGAAGGGCGGCAGCATGCGCGAAATTCAGTTGAAAGACGCCAAGGCGACGCTTTCGGCAGTCGTCGATCAGGCAGTTGCAGGAGAGCCTGCCATTATCACACGCCACGGTCGGAAGCAGGCCGTCATCCTGTCGTTCGAAGATTATCAGCGGCTGTCTCGGGTGCCGAGCTTCGGGCAGCTGCTGGCGGCTTTCCCTGGGGATAAGGACGACATTCCGCCTCGTTCCCGTAAGCCGGCTCGCAAGGTTGCATTGTAGCGAGGCGACCAGCCCCGATGTTTCTGCTGGACACCAACATCATCTCGGCAATGGCTCCAGCCAGGAAAGTTGATCGGGCGGCGCTGATGGCATGGCTCGATAAGGCGAGCGAATACCTGTTCCTATCCGTTGTGACTGCGTCCGAAATCGCGGCGGGGATAGCGAAGGCGGAGCGCGACGGCGCGACCACAAAGGCCGCGCTGCTACGCGACTGGTGGCAGGCAGTCGAGCACCTTTACGGGGCAAGGATTCTGCCCTTCGATTTGCGAGCGGCGCATGCCGCGGGTTCTATTCTTGATCGCGCACGGGCTCATCGGCCGGGATTTGAGGATATAGCGATTGCTGCTACGGCCGAGGTTCACGGCCTGGTGATACTGACGGATAACGAGCGTCATTTCGCACCACTTGGGGTGCCGATGCTCAACCCGCTGAGAAACCTGCCGCCGTTGCAGTAGTTCCGACGTTCACTACGCCCGGCTGCCCTGCAGCACCGTCAGCCTGGCCTTCTTGGGCGCCCGGGCCACCAGCCATTCGCGCACGCTGTCCGGCGGCATCGGGAAAGCGATGGAATAGCCTTGCACCTGGTCGCAGCCGATCGCCATCAGCGAGTCGAGCTCGGCTTCGGTTTCAGCGCCCTCGGCAACGATCGAGATGCCGAGACCGCGGGCGAGTTCTGTGAGGGCACGCACGATCTTGGTGTTGCCGCTGTTCTCGTTGATGTTCTGGACGAAGCGGCGATCGATCTTCAGCCGGTCGATCTCGTTTGGATTGACATGGCTGAGCGATGCATAGCCGGTGCCAAAATCATCGAGCTCAAGATGGATGCCGGCGGCGCGAATGTGCCGCAGCTTTGCCGCGATACCGGTCTTCTCGTCGTCGAGAATGACGGATTCGACGATCTCCAGCGATAGTTTGCGCGGGGGCAGGCCAGTCCTTTCCAGCGTATCGAACAGGAAGACTTCGAAATCCGTCTCGCGCAGCTCCGTGCCGGACACGTTGACGGCGATCCGTCCGAAGGCGATGCATGCGCGGTTCCATTCGGCTGCTTCGTTGATCGCCTTCGTAATGACGATGCGTCCGATCTCGGACATCAAGCCGCATTTTTCTGCGATTGGAATGAACTCGCCCGGCGCGATCATACCGCGCTCCGCATGCCTCCAGCGAGCCAAAGCCTCGATGCCACTGATGGCGCCGTCCGACAGCGACACCTGCGGCTGGAAATGGACCTCGAATGCCTTCTCCGAGATGGCGACCCTGATGTCGAGCTCGAGCTGCTTTCGATTGTCGAGTTCGCGCCTCAGCTCATCGGAGAAGAACGACAAACTGCCGCCGCCCTGCTTCTTGGCTGAATACAGCGCCAGATCGGCATGGACGAGCAGGTCCTGCGCATTGTCGGCATCGATCGGGTAGACCGCAATCCCGGCACTTACGCCCGGATGGATCGTCGTGCCTCGGAATATGATCGGCTCATTGAGTTTGGCCAGCATGCGCCTGGCGACGACATCGATGTCTTCGGTGCTGCCGGCGTCGTTGAGGACCACAACGAATTCATCGCCTCCGAGACGCACGTTGAGATCCGACGTGCGGCAGGAATCGCGCATACGCTGAGCGGCCACCACCAGCACATAATCGCCAGCGGCATGGCCGAGCGTGTCGTTGATCTGCTTGAACCGGTCGAGGTCGAACTGCACCACGGCAACCCGTTCACGCCTTCGCCGCGCGCCGTTGATGAACGTATCGAAATGGTCGGTCAGGAAGGTGCGGTTGTGCAGGCCGGTTAGCCCGTCATGCACCGCAATAAAGGCCATGGAATTGCGTGCGTCGACCAGCTCGCGCGTCCGGCGCAGGATGGCGTTCGACATCGGCCGGAAAATGAAAAGTGCCACCAGCAGGATAACGCCGATGGTCGAGTAGAACAATGTGCGATGAAGATCGAGGAGCCTTTCGGAGCGCTGGTCCGCGTAGGCGCTGATGCGCTGGCCGAGTGCTGCGTAGCCCGACAATGTTGCGTTGGCAACGGAAGCGTCCAAGTTGACGCGCTCCTCTCCGCCCTTGTAGCCGCCGCTGCCGGTCGTGTTGAGCCGCGATTCGAATGAAGAGATCAGGCGCTCGCCGTTGGCGATAAGCCCAACCGAGAAATAGTCGAGATGGTACGGCTTGGCGAAAAGCACGCTCTCGATCGATTTTGGATCGAACCTTGCCGGCGACACCGGATCGGCGGCGGTCCGCTCGAGCAGCAGATCGTAATTCTTCTCGAACTCCACCGTCGCTTGCTTGAGCGCGCTAACCAGGGCCTGCTGTTGATCGCGCGGGGCGCTGCCTGTGGCGCCAGCAAGAAAGACGATGCGCTGCGACAGGGCTTTTTGTGTGCTGACGATATCGAGCAGCGCCTGATTGTGCCGTTGCGTCGCCATCACCTGCTGCAGCAGGATGAAGGAGGCCACGACCATAGCGGCTATGATCAGCAGAGCCAGCCAGTAGCCGGATTTGATGAGGAGTATGAGCCTGCCTGAAACGGCGTGCACCAACTGCTGCGACATTTTCTGAGGCGGCCTCTCGCCAACGAATTCTTGTGCGACAACCTTTGGCTTCAAAGTGTTAACAGCTTTGGGACGGCAACAGGCCGGCGGCGACGACCGTGGCGGGAAACCCGCAAAGTGGTTATTGCAATCTTTCGCAGCGCCTCCGCATTTGAACATCGTGGCCTCTGCCGTGCCATTGCCGCCACCGAAGCGGTCGCTTTTGCGATGGATTTTTCGTCCGCGGGGCGCGACAGTCCTCATCGATCTCAACAGGGCCTGATTATGACCGAAGCATTCCTTTCCCACATCGACGGCGAGCTTGAAGGACTGAAAACGGCAGGCCTCTATAAATCCGAGCGGGTGATAACCTCGACCCAATCGGCCGAGATCGAGGTCGGCGGCGAGAAGGTGCTGAATTTCTGCGCCAACAATTATCTCGGCCTCGCCGACAGCGCCGAACTGCGCTCGGCGGCCAAGCAGGCGCTCGACCGCTACGGCTACGGCATGGCGTCGGTGCGTTTCATCTGCGGCACGCAGGAGGAACACAAGCAGCTCGAGGCGACCATTTCTGACTTCCTCGGGATGGAGGACACCATCCTCTACGGCTCCTGCTTCGACGCCAATGGCGGCCTGTTCGAGACGCTGCTCGGCGAGCAGGATGCGGTCATCTCCGATGCGCTGAACCACGCCTCGATCATCGACGGGGTACGGCTGTCGAAGGCAAAGCGCTTCCGCTACGCCAACAATGACATGGCCGATCTCGAAGCGCGGTTGAAAGAGGCGCGCGACTGCCGGTTCCGGCTGATCGCCACGGATGGCGTGTTCTCGATGGATGGCATCATCGCCAATCTGAAGGGGGTCTGCGACCTCGCCGACAAATACGATGCGATGGTCATGGTCGACGACAGCCATGCAGTTGGTTTCGTCGGCAGGAATGGCCGTGGCTCGGCCGAACATTGCGGCGTCGAGGGCAGGGTGGACATCATCACCGGCACGCTCGGCAAGGCATTGGGTGGCGCGTCCGGCGGCTACACGTCGGGCAGGAAGCAGGTGGTCGACTGGCTGCGCCAGCGCTCGCGCCCCTATCTGTTCTCCAACACGCTGATGCCGGCGATCGCCGGCGCCTCGATCCGGGTGTTCGAACTGGTCCGCAATGGCGATGCGTTGCGTCAGCGCCTATATGCCAACGCAGCGCGGTTTCGCTCCGAGATGGGCAGGCTCGGCTTTACACTGGCCGGCGCCGACCATCCGATCATCCCGGTGATGCTGGGCGACGCGACGCTGGCGCAGGAAATGGCGGCGCGGATGCTGAAGCGCGGTATCTATGTCATCGGCTTCTCCTTCCCAGTGGTGCCGAGGGGCCAGGCGCGTATCCGCACGCAGATGTCGGCCGCCCATTCCAGCGCCGACATCGATCGTGCGGTTGAGGCGTTCGCCGCAGTCGGTCGCGAACTCGGCGTGATTTCCTGAACGGCCGGAACCGAAAAGCGATTCCGGATCAAGAGAGTCAAGCGACCAAGGTTCTGGGGACAAAAGAATGTCGAACATGATGAAGGCGCTGGTCAAGGCCAAGGCCGAGCCGGGCATCTGGATGGAACAAGTGCCGGTGCCGGAAATCGGTCCGAACGACGTGCTGATCAAGATCAGGAAGACGGCGATCTGCGGCACCGACGTCCACATCTACAATTGGGACCAGTGGGCGCAAAAGACCGTGCCGGTGCCGATGGTGACCGGCCACGAATTCGTCGGAACCGTCGCCGATTTCGGCGCGGCCGTCACCGAGTACAAACTCGGCCAGCGTGTTTCCGGTGAAGGCCATATCGTCTGCGGCCATTGCCGCAACTGCCGGGCGGGCAGGGGGCATCTGTGCCGCAACACGCTTGGTGTCGGCGTCAACCGGCCGGGCGCTTTTGGCGAATACCTGGCGATCCCGCAGCACAATGTCGTGCCGATCCCCGATGACGTACCGGACGAGATCGCGGCGATATTCGATCCCTTGGGCAATGCGGTTCACACCGCATTGTCCTTTGATCTCGTCGGCGAGGACGTATTGGTCACCGGCGCCGGGCCGATCGGCATCATGGGCGCACTGGTGGCGCAGTGCGTCGGTGCGCGAAAAGTGGTCATCACCGATATCAACCCGGTGCGCCTGGCACTGGCGAAAAAGCTCGGCGTCCAGCATGTCGTCGACGCATCGAAGGAAAAGCTGCGCGACGTGATGCCGGCGCTCGGCATGACCGAGGGGTTTGACGTCGGCCTCGAAATGTCGGGTGCCGCGCCTGCCTTCCGCGACATGATCGACACCATGAACAATGGCGGCAAGATAGCCATTCTCGGCATCGCGCCGACGGGCTTCGAAATCGACTGGAACAAGGTCATCTTCAAGATGCTGCATCTGAAGGGCATCTACGGCCGCGAAATGTTCGAGACCTGGTACAAGATGATCGCGCTGGTGCAGGGGCCTCTCGACGTCAGCGGCCTGATCACGCACCGTATCGGCATCGACGACTATATTTCGGGTTTCGAGGCGATGAAGAGTGGTAACTCCGGCAAGGTGGTGATGGACTGGTGACGCCATTATCTTTCCGACACCTGAACCTGGATTGGAACGCTGAGCCCAACGCTCCGAATGTAGAACTGACCGTTGAGGATAAAACAGTTCAGCTTACCTTTCTGTTGAACTCATCGGCCTATGAGGCCAGGAGCGGAGAGACAGGAACCCTTCGTTTCATCGGTTGCAGCCGTTGGCGATGGGACTCCACAAATGATCACGCCTGGTTCTCAGGTAAAGGCCTGTACAGCAAGCAGGCTCCCAAATGGGGCGAGTTCTACGAGGTGATCGGCGATAGCCGGTCAATCGGCGACAGCGATTGGGAAATTCTGTCGCAAGATGGACCTAACTCGCGGCAGTTCCTGTTTTATTTTCGCGACGACACGATCGAAGTTGTCGCCGAAGACTGGTCACTTACTCGACAAATGCCAAGCACTGGCTAGCCCTTCGTTCAAAATGATTGGCTTCGATCCCAACCTCGGCTCGTCCCAAACGACCCTCCAGGGCGGCTAATGCTGCCTCAATTGCCGCGCGGTCGCTACTCCTCAGTTTGTCCAGTAACTCCCGCTCGAACGCCTTCGCCAGCGGCACCATCTCGCGATAGGCGGCAACGCCAGCCTTGGTCAGCGCCAGATGCTCGACACGGCGGTCCTTTTCGTCCGGAGTCCGGACGAGCCAGCGGCGCCGCTCGAGTTCGGCGACCGCGCGGGAAACCTTGGTCTTGTGCATGGCCGATTGCTCGCCGAGTGCGGTCGCCGTCATCGTGCCGTGCTGTCCAAGTCCCGCAAGCGTGCGCCATTCGGGCCGGGTCAAGCCGTGGCGGTCCTTGTAGACCCTTGCGAATTCCCGGCTGACGGCATCGGCAAGCCGATAGAGCCGGTAAGGCAGGAAGGATTCGAGTTCGAGGATTTCCATAGTTGGCCCTGACTGGGCATGCTGGCGCCCCATGCCGAAATCACCGTTGATGGTTACATTTTCAATGGTTACAAATGAAACCAATCTGGTCAACCCGGAGCGCCCTCCGGACGCTCCGGGACTACGAATTCGGGAGGATGCCATGGCCTTTTCCTACATGCCGGGTTTCGGCAATGACTTCGAAACCGAGACTTTGCCGGGCTCGCTGCCGCAGGGGCGAAACTCGCCGCAACGGCCGGCCTATGGCCTCTATGCGGAGCAGCTGTCGGGCTCTCCTTTCACTGCGCCGCGCGGCACCAATGAGCGCTCCTGGCTCTATCGGATAAGGCCGAGCGTCAGGCACACCGGTCGCTTCAAAGCGGCGAATTATCCGCTTTGGAAAAGCGCGCCGAATGTCGGCGACCACCAGCTCGCTCTCGGCCAGTACCGCTGGAGCCCCGTACCCATGCCGAAGGTACCGACAGACTTCATCGCCGGCATGCGCTCGATCACCACCGCCGGCGACGTGCTCGGCCAAACCGGCATGGCGGCGCATGTCTATGTCGCCAACCGTTCGATGGCCGACGATCATTTCTTCAACGCCGACGGCGAGTTGCTGGTCGTGCCCCAGGTTGGAGCCTTGCGCTTCGTCACCGAGATGGGTGTTATCGAACTCAGGCCGGGCGAGATTGCCGTGCTGCCGCGTGGTCTGGTGTTCAAGGTCGAACTGGTGGATGCCGAAGTGCGCGGCTATGTCTGCGAGAATTACGGCGCCAAGCTGACGCTGCCGGATCGCGGCCCGATCGGCGCCAACTGCCTGGCCAATCCGCGCGATTTCAAGACACCCTGTGCCTGGTTCGAGGACAAGGAGACGCCGTGCCGGCTGATCGCGAAATGGTGTGGTCAGTTCCATGTCACCGAGATCGACCATTCGCCGCTGGATGTGGTGGCGTGGCACGGCAATTATTCGCCCTACAAATATGATCTTGCGACCTTTTCGCCGGTCGGCGCGATCCTGTTCGACCACCCCGATCCATCGATCTTCACCGTGCTGACCGCGCCGAGCGGCGAGGAAGGCACCGCCAATACCGATTTCGTCATCTTCCCGCCGCGCTGGCTTGTGGCGGAAAACACTTTCCGGCCGCCCTGGTATCACCGCAACATCATGAGCGAGTTCATGGGCCTGATCCACGGCCAGTACGATGCCAAGGAAGAGGGCTTCGTGCCCGGCGGCATCAGCCTGCACAACATGATGCTGGCTCACGGACCCGATGCGTCTGGCTTCGAAAAAGCCTCGCGCGCGGAGCTGAAACCGGTCAAGCTCGACAACACCATGGCCTTCATGTTCGAGACACGCTTTCCGCAGATGGTGACCCGCTATGGCGCCGAGCTCGAAACCCGGCAGGACAATTACATCGACTGCTGGGCCGATCTGAAGAAACGCTTCAACGGCACGCCCGAGGGCGACTGGTCTTGAGCGCCGTCGCATGACGGATCGTCTGGTGCTTCTCGGCTCGAAGGGTGGTCCGGCGCTCCGGCCGGGCGGACCGTGGCCGAGTTCGTCGCTGCTGGAGATTGGCGGCCGCACCCTCGTCGTCGATTGCGGGCTGGGCGTAACGCGCGGGTTGACCGACGCCGGCGTCAGTCTGAAGGCGCTCGACCTGATCTTCATCACGCATTTGCACTCCGACCATGTGCTGGAACTCGGACCTCTCATCCACACCGCCTGGACGGCCGGCCTGGCGGCGCCCGTCACTTTGTTCGGCCCGCCCGGCATCGGCCATTATTGGCAGCGCTTTTGCCAGGCAATGGAATTCGACATCGAGATCCGCATCGCCGATGAAGGCAGGCCGGATCTCCGCGACCTGGTGTCGATCGTCGAGTTTGCTGAAGGCCAAGTGGCCGAAGAGCGCGGTCTCAAAATATCGGCCTTGCGCGTCGACCACCCGCCGGTGACGGACTGCTTTGCGCTGCGCTTCGATCATGCGGGGCAAGGCGTCGTCTTTTCGTCGGATACGGCGTTCTTTCCGCCATTGGCGGATTTCGCCGAGGGCGCCGACGTTCTGGTCCACGAGGCCGTGCTGGAAGAAGGCATCGAGCGGCTGGTTGCTAAGACCGGCAATGGTGCAAGGCTAAGAGAACACCTGCTTGCCAGCCATAGCTTTGCCGAGGAGGCCGGCCGCATCGCCAGCGATGCAGGCGTCAAAAGACTGGTCCTCAACCACCTCATTCCGGCCGACGATCCCGAGATTGGCGAGGCCGACTGGATTGCCGCCGTCAGGAAAACATGGGCCGGCGACTTGACGATCGCCCGCGACGGCCTTGTTGTGGAATTAAGCAGCGCCAAAGCTGCGCCAGGAGAGGAAACCGCATGAAGCTTGCCACATTGAAGGACGGGACGCGCGACGGAAAGATCGTCGTTGTCTCGCGCGACCTGACGCGGTTTACCGACGCTTCGTTCCTGGTGCGGACGCTGCAGGCCGCGCTCGACGACTGGCATCGGATCGCGCCGCATCTCGCTGCGATGGCCGAATCTCTGGAGAATAATGCAGTGCCGTCGGCCCGCTTTCACGAGCATGACGCCCATTCGCCGCTGCCGCGCGCCTACCAATGGGCCGACGGCTCGGCCTATGTGAACCACGTCGAGCTGGTGCGGAAGGCGCGCGGCGCCGAGATGCCGGCAAGCTTCTGGACCGATCCGCTGATCTACCAGGGCGGCTCGGACGCTTTCCTCGCACCGCGCGACCCAATCCGCATGACCGACGAGACCCTTGGCATCGACCTGGAAGGCGAGGTCGCTGTCATTGTCGACGACGTGCCGATGGGTGCAGGCCTCGATGAGGCGCGGGCAGCGATCCGGCTGGTCATGCTGGTCAACGACGTGACGCTGCGCGGCCTGACCGGACCCGAACTCGCCAAGGGGTTCGGCTTCTACCAGTCGAAACCGTCATCAGCCTTTTCGCCGGTGGCGGTAACGCCGGACGAACTCGGCGATGCCTGGGACGGCGGCAAGGTCAGCCTGCCGCTGTTGGTCGATGTCAACGGCAAACCGTTCGGCCGGGCGAACGCCGGCATCGACATGACCTTCGACTTTCCGGCGTTGATTGTTCATGCCGCAAAAACGCGGCCGCTGGCTGCCGGCACCATTGTCGGTTCGGGCACCGTCTCCAACAAGCTCGATGGCGGGCCGGGCAAGCCTGTCTCGGCAGGCGGCGCCGGCTATTCCTGTATCGCCGAGTTGCGTATGATCGAGACCATCGAAGCCGGCGAACCGAAAACGCCGTTCCTGCGCTTTGGTGATACCGTGCGCATCGAGATGAAGGACAGGGGCGGGCATTCGATCTTCGGCGCCATCGAGCAGAAGGTCGAGAAATACGAGGGGGCAAGAGAGTGACGGGCGAGACATTCTATCTGCTGTGCGGTGTCTGGGCACTTGCCATGCTGGCGATCTTCATCCTGGCGATCCGGCTGAGCTATCGCATCGAGGCGCGCTCGCCCGGCCTGACCAATCGCAGCGGCTTTCCGCGCAAGGCGATGATGTTCCACACCGTCACCAACACGAACGTCGCAGGCGACGAGGAAACGCAGGCCATGCGGCGGCGCATGATCGGGCTGCTGCTGATTGTTCTCGCTGGATTTGCTCTCATGTGGGCAGGTGTGTCTTTGGTCCAGTTACCGGCGTGAAGTCATGGACCTGCTCGGTCATTTCCGCCGCATGGCGCGCAACAATCTGTGGTCCAACGACCGGCTCTATCGTGCCGTGCTGCAGCTTGAGCCTGGCGAATTCGAGGCCGAACGAACCAGCTTCTTCCCATCGATCAAGGCAACGCTGAACCATATCCTGGCGGTCGATTATCTCTATCTCGATTTTCTCGAAGAGGGCGGCCTCGGCGCCGCGGCCTATGATGAGTTCTTGCTCTTCGACGAAGCGGACGCGCTCGTCGGCAAGCGGGCGGAGGCCGACCGGCGGCTGATCGCTTTTTGCGACCGCCTGTCGACGGACGATATCGAGCGCCGCGTCGTCACCGACCGGCGCGAGGACGGTATGATCCCTGAGCGCATCGGCGACCTGCTCGCCCATCTCTTCATCCACGACATCCATCATCGCGGCCAGGTGCACGCGATGCTGTCCGGCACCTCGGTCGCGCCGCCGCAACTCGACGAGTTCTTCCTCGATTACGATGTTAAGTTGAGGAAAGCCGAAGTCGAGCGGCTGGGACTGCGAGACCAACTGCTTGGCTAATTATGCCAAAGCCACATCGTAACTGGCGAAATGCGGGTCGGATGTAAGGATGGTGAGATTCTCCATTTGCGCCTGCGCAATCAGAAGTCTGTCGAACGGATCACCATGGTGGTGGGGTAGGCTGCCGACGGCGTTTGCGTGCTGATAGGTAACGGCGAGCGGCTGAAATTGCATCCTTGGAAGCAGCGTCGACAGGTCGTCCGGCGCATCGAGTTTTCTGATCGAACGTTTGATGGCGATTTCCCAGACGCTTGCCGCGCTCGCGAACACCACCGCTTCCGAAGCCAGAATAGCGCGGTGGTGCTCGCTGAGACGCCGATCGTCCGAAATCGACCAGAGGATGATGTGTGTGTCGGCGAGAAACGGGCCGACCGTCATTTCACGTACTCATCCCACTCGGGACCGAGTTCATCAAAATCGTCCGCAATCCAGATCTTGCCCTTCAATGCGCCGATGCGCGGCAGGGATTCGGCCACTGCCGGAGGTACGATACGCGCCGCCACCTTGCCGTGGCGTGTGAGCACGATCTCCTCGCCGGCTTCCGCGCGGCTGACGAGTTCCGACAATTTGGCTTTGGCTTCGGCAATGGAAACATTCATGACGCGATCCTTTATGACCAGAATTTAGGTCATAACTGATCAAACCACAAGCCACCTCGGCCGAGCTGGCTACGCTGCCTTGCCGTCCACCTTCAGCACGCCGCGCTTGATCTGGTCCTGCTCGATCGATTCGAACAGAGCGCGGAAATTGCCCTCGCCAAAACCTTCGTCGCCCTTCCTCTGGATGAACTCGAAGAAGATCGGGCCGATCACGGTTTTCGAAAAAATCTGCAGCAGGATCTTGGTCGTGCCGCCGTCGACGACGCCTTCGCCGTCGATCAGGATACCGTGCTTCTTCATGCGCTCGATCGGCTCTTCATGGCCGTTCACACGGGCATAAGACATCTCGTAATAGGTCTCCGGCGGTCCCGGCATGAACTTCAGGCCGTTGGCGGCCAGCCTGTCGGTGGCGCCATAAATGTCGTCGGTGCCGACGGCGATGTGCTGGATGCCCTCGCCATTGTACTTCTTCAGATATTCGGCGATCTGGCTGGTCTCGTCCTTGGACTCGTTCAGCGGGATGCGGATCTTGCCGCAGGGCGAGGTGATGGCGCGGCTGACCAGGCCGGTGATCTTGCCGTCGATGTCGAAGAAATGGATCTGCTTGAAACCGAACAGGTCGCGGTAGAAATCCCACCATCTGTCCATCTGGCCGCGATAGACATTGTGGGTCAGGTGGTCGAGATAATAGAAGCCGACGCCTTCCGGCCTGGGGTCACGCTCGCCCAGCCAGTCGAACTCGGCGTCATAGGCCGAGCCCTTCTCGCCGTAGGTTTCGATGAAATAGAGCAGCGATCCGCCGATACCGACGATCGCCGGTACATCAAGCGCCTTGTCGGCGCCTTCATAGGGCGTCGCGCCCTTGGCCACCGCGTGATCGAAGGCATGCCTGGCATCGACCACCCGCCACGCCATCGAGGCCGCGCAAGGGCCGTGCTTATCGACGAATTTCATCGCATGCGAGCCGGGCTCGGCATTGACGACATAGTTGATGTCGCCCTGCCGCCAGACGGTGATGTCCTTGCTGCGGTGCTTGGCCACCGGCACATAACCCATGCGGGTGAACAGCTCGGCGAGCTTTTCCGGCTCGGCATGCGCGAATTCGACGAATTCGAAGCCGTCGGTACCGGCGGGATTGGTTTTGCTGATCTTGGCGGGCGGTGCGTCGTGCGGGAAGGGACCCATGGCATTGCTCCGAAATCTGGCCCGAAATCTGGCATTGGCCGCGTCGGCCATTTCTGCCCAATCATAGCGCGGAGCGAGTGCAAATTGCTTGCATTCAAACGCTTGAAATGGTCTGGTCATGCGCGAGTTGTGCACTGCGGAGCCGAAATTCATGGATGAGGCGCGCATCGACCAGTTTGACCGCAAGATAATGGCTCTGCTGCAGGGCGATGCACGGCTGACCAACAACGACCTGTCGGAACGGGTGAACCTGTCAGCGTCGCAATGCTCGCGCCGTCGCCAGCGGCTGGAGGAGGACGGTTATATCAAGGGCTACCGGGCAGTGCTCGACCGCGACAAGCTCGGCTTTTCCCTGGTCAACGTCATTTCGGTGACGCTCGCCACCCACAACCGCGACAATGCGCGGCGTTTCGGCGAATTGGTCGCGCGGCTGCCGCAGGTGCAGGAGGCGCATGCGCTGACGGGCGAGATGGACTACATATTGAAGGTGGTGACGCCCGATCTCAAATCATTGTCGGAATTCGTCAACAGCGTGCTCCTGCCGCACGAATCGGTGCAGCACGTGAAGACGGCGATCGTGCTGGAGACGCTAAAGGAAACCGGCGCGCTGCCGATTTAGGCTGGGTGAATTGAGCGCGATATGTCGGAGGGACAGCACCCCCGTCTGGCCTGCCGGCCATCTCCCCCGCAAGGGGGGAGATCGGCAGCTCTGACCTCGTGCCCCACTCCGCAACATTGAAAATTGGCGAAAGCCAACGCGGCATCCAATCTCCCCACTTGCGGGGGAGATGTCCGGCAGGACAGAGGGGGGTGCGAAGGATCGCGGCGGCTAGCCAGTCACCCCTTCTGCTGCTGGATCAGCCCATAAAGATTGGTGCAGCGGGCGCCGGACCGGCAATAGGCGAAGACCGGGCCCTCGAGTTCGTCGAGCGCCTCGGCCTGGTCCTCGACATTCTCGGCCGTGATCTGGCCGCTGATGACCGGGATGTAGCGGAAGGCGAGCCCAGCGCCCTCGACCGCCGCCTTGACGGTGTCGGCCGACGGCTGTCCCGGCTGCTCGTCGTCCGGCCGGTTGCAGATCACGCTCTTGAAGCCGGCGGCCTTGATGGTCGCGACATCCTCGGGCTGGATCTGGCCGGAGACCGAATAGTCCTCGCTGATCTGACGGTATTCCATGGCGGTGTCCTCGCAATCTGGTTAGCGGCAGTCTTGCCACTCCCTGACCCGGTCGGCAATCCGCGCGAAAAGAAATCCATCCGCGCAGATAGAGATTTCGATGCCGGAAATCCAGCCGGACTAACGCCGCACGTCGCCAGGACGCATCATGCGCCAGCCCGGCCGGATGAACCGGATCGGTCGGCTCAGCTGCCGAGGATCGCGCCTTTGATCTGGGCGATGTTGTTGTGCATCAGGTCGATATAGGTCGCGGCCGGGCCGTCGGGCTGTGACAGCGCATCGGAATAGAGCGTGCCGCCCACCTTGATGCCGGTCTCGCTGGCGATCTGCTCGATCAGCCGCGGGTTGGTGATGTTCTCGACGAAGATCGCCGCCGCCTTGTCCTGCTTCACCTGGCCGACCAGCTTGGCCACGTCGGCGGCGGAGGGCTCCGACTCGGTCGACACGCCTTCCGGGGCCAGGAACGTCAAGCCGTAGGCCTTTTCGAAATAGCCGAAGGCGTCGTGCGAGGTGATGACGACGCGCTTCTCTTGCGGGATCGACTGGATCGCCGCCTGCACTTCGCCCTCAAGCATATCGAGCTTTTGCGTATAGGCGGCTGCATTGGCTTTGTAGCTGTCGCAACCCGCAGCGTCGGCCGTGCAAAAGGCGTCGGCGATGTTCTTCACATAGATCTTGGCATTGGCGATCGACTGGAAGGCATGCGGATCGGTGACCGTCTTGCCACCATCGGTTTCCGCGCCTTCGGCGGCATCGGCCTCGGCGAATTCGGGTTTGAAATTGATCGGCGTTACCCCCTTGGTCAGCACGGCAATCGAAGCCTTGGTGGCGCTCGCGTCGACCAGGCGCTGCAGAAAACCTTCGAAATGCAGGCCGTTGACCAGCACGATGTCGGCCTTGGCCATCGCCACCGCATCGGCGGGACTCGGCTCGTAGACATGGGCGTCGCCGTCCGGCCCGACGATGGTGGTCAGATCGATCCTGTCGCCGCCGACATTTTTGGCGAAATCGGCGATGATGGTGAAGCTGGCGACCACTTTCAACGGCTCAGCAAAGGCCGACGACGCGCTAAGGGCGGTTAATGTTATAACGCTCACGGCCAATGCGGCGCGGATCGATTTCAGCATGGACAGGTTCTCCTTGTTGGGATCAGGCAGTTCTGTGGCGGTGATGGACGATGCGGGCGCGCAGGATGCCGCGCGTGCCGAACAGGATCGAGGCGAAATAGACGACGCCGGCGGACAGGATGATGGCCGGGCCGGAGGGCAGCGATGCATGGTAGGATAACAGCAGTCCGGCAATGCAGGAGGCAAAGCCGATCACTGTGGCCAGCACGCACATAGGCTCGACGCGCGAGGTCCAGAAACGGGCGGCCGCTGCCGGCAGCATCATCAGCCCGACCGACAGCAAGGTGCCGAGCGCCTGGAAGCCGCCGACGAGGTTGAGCACGACGAGGCCGAGAAAGATGAAATGCACCGGGCTGCCCATCCGGCTGACCGAGCGCAGGAACAAAGGGTCGAGGCATTCGGCGACGAGCGCCCGCCAGAAGATGGCGAGGCTGGCCAGCGTCACCGATACGATGCCGCCGATCAGCGTTAGCGCCTCGTTGTTGAGCGCCAGCACGGTGCCGAACAGCACATGCATGAGATCGACGCTGGAGCCGCGGACCGACACCATGAGCACGCCGATAGCCAGCGAAATCAGATAGAAGGCCGCCATCGAGGCGTCCTCGCGCTGGATGGTGAAGCGCGAGACGGCGCCGGCGCCGAGCGCCACGATGATGCCGGCGATCAGTCCGCCGATCGTCATCGGCAGGATTTCCAGGCCATAGAACAGGAAGCCCGCGGCAGCTCCGGGCAGGATGGCATGCGCCATGGCGTCGCCTGACAGGCTCATGCGCCGCAGCATCAGGAACACGCCGACCGGGCAAGCGCCGAGCGATAACATCATCGAACCAGCGAGCGCCCGCTGCATGAAGGCGTAGTCGGCGAAAGGAGCGACGAAAAGACCATAAAGCACGTCCATCATGCCGCCCTCGGCCCGGAGCCGTGATGATGGTCGTGGCTGTGCTCGTGGCTGCCGTGCTCGTGATCATGCTCGCCGGGCTCACACCAAGGCGCGTTGTCTTCCCAGGCTTCGTGGAAGCGGCGCGCGCGCAACAGATTCTCCGGCCGCAGCGTCTCTTTGGTCTCGCCCCAGGCGACCGGCTGGCGCGCCAGGAGCAGCGTTTCGGGGAAATTCTGCCGCACCAGATCGAGATCGTGGACGACCACCAAGATTGTGCGTTCCTCGCCGTGCCAGCGCTTGATCAGCGCGATCAGGTCGCCGACGGTCTTGCTGTCGACGGCATTGAACGGCTCGTCGAGCAGGATGAGCTCGGCATCCTGCAACAGCACGCGGGCAAACAGGGTGCGCTGCAGCTGGCCGCCTGACAACGTGTCGATCGGGCGCTTCTCGAAACCGCCGAGGCCGACGGCCATCAGCGCCTTGCTGACCGAGTCGCGGTCTTCTCTTGTATAACGGCCGAGCATGCCGCGCCGCGGCCACAGGCCCAGCGAAACCAGGTCGACGACCCGGGCCGGAAAGGAGCGGTCCAGTTCCGATTGCTGCGGCAGATAGGCGGCGCGCACGCCGGGTGCCCGGATCACCGCACCGGCCATCGGCTTCAGGACGCCGACGATGCCCTTCATCAGCGTCGACTTGCCGGAGCCGTTGGCGCCGACGACCGCCGTCAACGACCCCTTGCGGATCGTACCATCGAGGTGGTGGATCGCTGGGTGGCTGTTGTAGCCCAGCGTCAGGTCGCGGAAGGTCAGGCAGGTTTGGCTCATGTGACGATCCATGGGGCGACGATCGGTGCTGCAGGGGCGGATTCGATATGTGATGTTATTACATTAGTCAACAAGCCAATCGGGCGGAATTGCGGCCGGACCGTCTTGTTGTGTGCTTTGGCTTGGCTCAAGAGGTTCCGCTCGAGCCACCTTGCCCCCGGCGAACCCGGCCCCTAAACAGGCGCAGCTGACAAGAGGAGAAGGAATATCCAATGAGCATTCGTCGCATCGATGTAGGCCCGCGCATGAGCCAGATCGTCATCCACGGCAACACCGTCTATCTGGCCGGTCAGGTCGGCAAGCCGGGCGGAAACGTCGGTGCCCAGACCAGGGACATTCTGGCGGCGATCGACGAATTGCTGGCCAAGGCCGGCACCGACAAGACCAAGATCCTGCAGGCGATCATCTGGCTGGCCGACATGAGCACCTTTGCCGAGATGAACGCGGAGTGGGACAAATGGGTACCACAGGGCAACACGCCGGCCCGCGCCACCGGCGAAGCGAAACTTGCCGGACCGGAATATCTGGTCGAGATTATTATTACTGCGGCGATTTGAGAATGCGGCTCTAACCCTCCCCCTCGAGGGGAGGGTCGGCGAGTAGTCGAAGCGAAGCGGAGACTGCGAGACGGGGTGGGGTCGGCGAGGTTGCTCCGACCCCACCCCGCGTCACAAAATGCCGCCGTGCGGCAATTTGCTCCGCGACCCTCCCCTCAAGGGGGAGGGTTAGGAGCTCACCCCTGCGACGGCGTGAACCGCGCCACCAGCGTGTGGTTCTCTGCCGCATAGGTGAACCGGACATGGGTGACGGGGTGCTCGGCGCTCCATGTCCGTCGCTCGATCACCAGGCACGGCGCGCCGGTCTCGATGTCGAGTGCCGCCGCGATGTGCTTTTCGGCGGCAACCGCGCGAATGCGATGCTCGGCGGCACTCCACGGCACGCGCCCGATCAGCCACGGACCGGGCGCGGTGTCGAAAAACGCCTCTTCGGCGGCCTCCGGCACGGCAGACAGGTTGATCAGCCGCTGCTCGTGGGCGAACGGCCGGTTGCCGGCGAAATGCCGGCATTCCAGCACCAGCACCGGCCCGGCGACATCGAGTTCCAGCAGCGCGCGGTCGTCGGCGCTGCTGCGCCTTCTGTTTCGCGCCACGCGCTCATAGCGATAGCGCAGGCCAAGCGCCTCGACCTCGATCCGGATGTCGTGAATTTCGAGAACGGCCGCCTGCGATTGCGGCCGGCGGACAAAACTGCCCGAACGACGCCGGCGCTCGATCAGCCCGGCCTTGGCCAGTTGCGACAGCGCTTTGTTCACCGTCATGCGCGAACAATTGTATTCGGCCGTCAGTTCGTGCTCGAACGGGATGCGGTGACCGGGCGCCCAGGCGCCCGACAGGATCCGTTCGCTGATGTCCGACAGGATGCGCTGGTGCAGCGAAAGAACCTCGCCGCCGTCCGCGCTTCCAGAATCCGCGCTTATTGTTCCGATCATGCTCATGCCGAAAGCGCCGTCATGACCTTGCGGAACCGCTCGGCGATAGCATCGCGCCTGGCATGCATGCCGCCGCTGACCAGTTTCTTGCCATGCACCCAGACGCAATCGATCTTGGTGCCGCTGGCAAAAATCCAGGCGTCAAGGATTGCATCGCCCATCTTGCCGGCCAGCGATGGATGCTTGCCGTCGAGCGAGACGAAATCGGCCGAGGCACCTGCTGCGATCCGCGAAGGGCCGGCGCCCAGCGCGGCACTGCCACCATCGAGTGCAGCATCGAACAACGCACGGCCGGTCGAGCCGCCGGCCACCGCCAGCACATTGCGGGCGCGGTGGGCGAGGCGTTGCGAATATTCGAGTTGCCGCAACTCGTCCGGCAGGCCGATCAGTACGTTTGAATCCGAACCGATGCCGAAGCGGCCGCCATGCTGCATGAAGAGCGGCGCGGCAAAGGTGCCGTCGCCGAGATTGGCCTCAGTGATCGGGCAGAGGCCGGCAACGGAGCCGCTTTTCGCCATTTGCACTGTCTCGGTGTCGGTCATGTGGGTGGCGTGGATCAGGCACCAGCGCTGGTCGACCTTGGCGTTGGCAAGCAGCCATTCGACCGGCCGCGCCCCGGACCAGGCAAGGCAGTCCTCCACCTCCTTCATCTGCTCGGCGATATGGATGTGGATCGGCCCCTCCGGCGCCATGACCGTGATGTTTTCCAGTTCCTCGGGTGTCACGGCACGCAGGCTGTGCGGGGCAACGCCGACGACGCCTTGATTCAACCCGCGAAGGGATTCGCGGCCTTTCTCAACAAGCCGCGAG
Source organism: Mesorhizobium sp. WSM4830 (assembly GCF_055811495.1). NCBI lineage: Bacteria > Pseudomonadati > Pseudomonadota > Alphaproteobacteria > Hyphomicrobiales > Phyllobacteriaceae > Mesorhizobium > Mesorhizobium sp. WSM4830. The sequence goes on from NZ_JBVVQI010000035.1 coordinate 37,278, forward strand.
AACTGGTTCACATCATTGATGAACCGCCGCTGGCCTTCATTTGGCGCAGCGCCGCCGAAAGAGGAATGCGCGTAGAACACCGGCAGCAAAGTCAGCCCGATGCCTGTCTCGGACGCTGCGGCAATGATACGCTCCGCCATCTCGGCGATATTGGCATAGGGCCGGCCGTCGCGGTCGTGGTGGAGATAGTGAAACTCGCCGACGCGCGAGAACCCGGCCTCCAGCATCTCGACATAGAGCTGGGCCGCGACCGCCTCGACCTGGTCTGGCGTCATCGACAGCGCGAAACGGTACATCACCTCGCGCCAGCTCCAGAAACTGTCGGCGGAAGGGCCGCGCAATTCGGCAAGGCCGGCCATGCCGCGCTGGAAGGCGTGGCTGTGCAGGTTCGGCATGCCGGACAAAAGGATGGCATGGCGCTCGTCGCCAGGCAGGAGCGAGGTATTCGCCTCGACCGTGGCGATCCTGCCGTCGGAGATGACGATCCGCACATTGCTGTGCCAGCCGTCGGACAGAAGCGCCTGTTCCGCAAAGATTGCCGTCACGTTTTTCTCCAAATCCCGGTTGGCCGTGCGATGATAGCGCTTGCAGTGCCTTTTGATATGTATATACATAATCGTCACCGATTGAAACGGAAAAGATGATGGCTGCACAGAGCAAAAGCCGGGCAGGGGAAGTTCGCCTCTGGCGCAATGCGCGCCTCGCGACCATGGCCGAAAGCAGCGCCGGGTCAGGCGTCGTCGAGCACGGTGCAATCGCCGTGCGCAACGGCCGGATCGTCTATGCCGGGCCGGAAGCCGACATGCCGGCAGCACTTCGAGAGGGCGCCGAGGCGACCGACTGCGAAGGCCGCTGGATCACGCCCGGCCTGATCGACTGCCACACCCATCTGGTCCACGCCGGCAACCGTGCCAATGAATTCGAGATGCGGCTGGCCGGCGCCAGCTATGAGGAGGTTGCCAAGGCCGGCGGCGGCATCGTTTCCTCGGTCAAGGCGTTGCGCGCGGCGAGCGAGGACGAACTGGTCGCCCAGTCGCTGCCGCGCCTCGATGCGCTGATCGCCGAAGGCGTCACCACCGTCGAGATCAAATCCGGCTACGGTCTCGACCTCGAAAACGAGAAGAAGTCGCTGCGCGCCGCGCGACGGCTTGGCGGTGAGCGGCCGGTGACGGTCAGGACCACTTTCCTCGGCGCTCATGCGCTGCCGCCCGAAGCAAAAGGCGATAAGGACGCCTTCATCGATCTTGTTGCAAAGCAGATTTTGCCGGCCGTCGCTGCCGATGGCCTGGCCGATGCCGTCGACGGTTTTTGCGAAGGCATCGCCTTTTGGCCCGAGCAGATCGCCCGCGTGTTCGATGCGGCGCAGGCGGCGGGCCTGCCGGTCAAGCTTCATGCAGACCAGCTGTCCAATCTGCACGGCGCCGAACTTGCGGCGCGCTATGGTGCGCTATCGGCCGACCACCTCGAATATACCGACGAGGCGGGTGCAGCGGCGATGGCGAAGGCCGGAACCGTGGCGACCATCTTGCCCGGCGCCTACTACTTCATCCGCGAGACCAAGAAGCCGCCGATCGCCCTGTTTCGCCAGCATGGCGTCAGGATGGCCGTTGCTACCGACAATAATCCCGGCACGTCGCCGCTGACCTCGCTGCTGCTGACCATGAACATGGCGGCGACATTGTTCGGCCTGACCGTCGATGAATGCCTTGCTGGCGTCACGCGCGAGGCTGCCCGCGCGCTCGGGCTGCTTGGACAGACCGGCACGCTGGAGGCCGGAAAATCCGCCGATCTGGCGATCTGGAATGTCGAGCGTCCGGCCGAGCTCGTCTACCGCATGGGCTTCAACCCGCTGCATGCCCGCATCTGGAGGGGACAATGACCGAACTCAAGCTAAGGCCAGGCAATGCGACGCTGGCCGATTGGCGCGCCATCTATCGCGGCGCCGCACTGAGGCTCGACGATGCCTGCCGGCCGAAGATCAAGGCCAGCGCCGAGGCCGTCGCCAGGATCGTTGCCAAGGGCGAGCCGGTCTATGGCATCAACACCGGCTTCGGCAAGCTGGCCAGCGTCCGCATCCCCGCCGCCGACCTCGAGACGCTGCAGCGAAACATCGTGCTGTCGCATGCCGCAGGCGTCGGCGAGCCGATGCCCGTCGCAATTTGCCGGCTGATGATGGCGCTGAAGCTGGCCAGCCTGGCCCAGGGCGCCTCCGGCGTGCGGCCGCGGACGATCGAACTGTTGGAAGCGATGCTGGCTAACGACGTCATTCCCGTGGTGCCGGCGCAGGGCTCGGTTGGCGCTTCCGGCGACCTCGCGCCGCTGTCGCACATGACCGCGGTGATGATCGGCGTCGGCGAATGTTTCACCCCGCATGGCCGCTTTCCCGCCAAGGTCGCCTTTGTTTCGCACGGCCTGGAGCCGGTGACATTGGGCGCCAAGGAAGGCCTGGCGCTGCTCAACGGCACCCAGTTTTCAACCGCCTACGCGCTTGCCGCTTTGTTCGAGGCGGAAGTGCTCTACCAGTCGGCGCTGGTCGCCGGCGCGCTGTCGACCGATGCCGCCAAGGGCTCCGACGCGCCCTTCGATCCACGTATCCATCTGCTCCGGAAGCATCGCGGTCAGATCGAGACGGCCGAGGCGTTGCGCAATTTGATGGCCGGCAGCGCCATCCGTGAATCGCACCGGGTCGGCGACGAGCGCGTGCAGGATCCATACTGCCTGCGCTGCCAGCCGCAGGTTATGGGCGCAGCACTCGACGTGCTCCGCAAGGCCGCCGACACGCTCGGCACCGAGGCCAACGGCGTCACCGACAATCCGCTGATCTTTGCCGAGGATGATTCAGCACTTTCCGGCGGCAATTTCCACGCCGAGCCGGTGGCCTTCGCCGCCGACATGATCGCGCTCGCTGTCTGCGAGATCGGCTCGCTGTCGGAGCGGCGCATCGCCATGCTGGTCGACCCGGCGCTGTCCGGCATGCCGGCCTTTCTGACGCCCAAGCCGGGTTTGAATTCCGGTTTCATGATCCCTCAGGTGACGGCGGCAGCACTGGTTTCTGAAAACAAGCAAAAAGCCTATCCGGCCAGCGTCGATTCGATCCCGACCTCGGCCAACCAGGAAGACCACGTCTCGATGGCGGCGCATGGCGCGCGCCGGCTGATCGGCTTGGTCGAGAATGCGACGGCCGTCATCGGCATCGAATTGCTGGCCGCCGCGCAAGGCTGCGATTTCCACGCACCGCTGGCCTCGAGCGCGGCACTGGAGGCGGTGCGCCGGCTGGTCAGGGCCGAGGTGCCGCATCTCGACAACGACCGGCACTTCCACCCCGACATGGAGAAGGCCATCGCCATGGTACGCAGCGGCGCGGCGGTGGAAGCGGCAAGCGCGGTAAAGCTGCCGGGGGTGACGTCGTGAGACCGCTCGCCATGACAGGCCGTGTTCCGTCGCGCCCCCCTCTGTCCTACCGGACATCTCCCCCTCTAGTGGGGAGATTGGCGGTCACGACTGCTTTCGCCAATCTCCAACGTTGCAGAAATGAACGCAGGGCTGAAGCTGCCAATCTCCCCCCTGGAGGGGGAGATGTCCGGCAGGACAGAGGGGGGCGCTGTCCCGCCGACCTCAGCCCGGCAACACCGAAACTTTCAAGGTCAGAAACAAAAAACCCGCCTCGAGGGCGGGTCGTCGGGCCGAATCAGCACCATACCGAAATTAGTAGCATAGCTGCCGGCACAAAGCAAGAACAAAATACGTTGCGAGCGATTAAAAACGAGGTCGGTGTTCACGGACAATTGCAAGGTCGCGTTCTGTCGCGCGGAGACTTCCGATGACCTCACCCTCCTGGCTCACCGTCACCCGAGGCACAGCACCCCTGCTGGTTTCGATCCCGCATACCGGCATCGACCTCGCCGGACTCGACAGCCGGCTGGTCTCGCCCTGGCTCGGCCGCCGCGACTGTGACTGGTGGATCGACAAGCTCTATGACTTTGCCGAGAGCCTTGGCGCGACGGTCGTGCATACGGCGATTTCGCGCACCGTCATCGACGTCAACCGCGATCCGTCGGGCATTTCGCTCTATCCCGGCCAAACGACGACCGGTCTCTGCCCGACCGAGACCTTTGACGGCGATCCGCTCTACCGTGAGGGCGAAGAGCCGGGACCGTCGGAGATCGACGAACGCCGCGAAAAATTCTTCGTACCCTATCATGCCGCGCTGCAGGCCGAGATCGACAGGCTGCGCGCTTTGCATGGAAAGATCGTCGTCTATGACTGCCATTCGATCCGCTCGGTGCTGCCGCGCCTTTTCGAAGGCAAATTGCCGGTCTTCAATCTCGGCACCAATGACGGCAAAAGCGCCGATCCGGCGCTGCAAGCGATGGTTGGCCAGATTCTCGCCGAAACCGGCGAGAGCTTCGTCGTTAACGGCCGCTTCAAGGGCGGTTGGATCACGCGCCATTTCGGCCAGCCGCAAGCCGGCGTCCAGGCGCTGCAGATGGAACTCTCCAACCGCGGCTATCTGCGCGAGCCCGAAGGCAAGGGCATGCCCGGCAATTGGCCGGTGCCCTACGACGCCGAATTCGCAGCGCCGATCCGCGTCACGCTGAGAAATATCCTGGAAACCGCGATCGCCTGGGCCGAACGCTGACGCGCGGTGCACCCCACTCGAAAGGGACAATCATGACCGATCCTCGCCACAACATCCGTGAAGTGCGCAGCCCGCGCGGCAGCGAGCTCAACGCCCGCACCTGGCTGACGGAAGCGCCGTTGCGCATGCTGATGAACAATCTCGACCCCGACGTTGCCGAAAACCCCAACGAACTGGTCGTCTATGGCGGCATCGGCCGGGCGGCGCGCACCTGGAACGATTTCGACCGCATCGTTGCTTCGCTGAAGACGCTTGCAGACGACGAGACGCTGCTGGTGCAATCCGGCAAGCCGGTCGGCGTGTTCCGCACCCATCCTGATGCGCCGCGCGTGCTGATCGCCAATTCGAACCTGGTGCCGCACTGGGCGACATGGGAGAAGTTCAACGAGCTCGATAGAAAGGGCCTGATGATGTACGGCCAGATGACGGCCGGCTCGTGGATCTACATCGGCACGCAAGGCATTGTGCAGGGCACCTACGAGACCTTCGTCGAGGCCGGCCGCCAGCATTATGGTGGCAATCTCAGGGGCAAATGGATCCTGACCGGCGGTCTCGGCGGCATGGGCGGCGCCCAGCCGCTCGCCGCGGTCATGGCCGGCGCCTGCTGCCTGGCCGTCGAATGCGATCCCGACCGCATCGATTTCCGGCTGCGCACCCGCTATGTCGACGAACGCGCCGACACGCTCGACGAGGCTCTGGAAAAGATTGAGCGCTGGACCAAAGCCGGTGAGGCGAAATCGGTCGGCCTGGTCGGCAACACCGCCGACATCGTGCCGGAACTGGTGCGGCGCGGCGTGCGCCCCGACATCGTCACCGACCAGACCTCGGCGCATGACCCGCTCAACGGCTATCTGCCCAAGGGCTGGTCGCTGGCCGAGTGGCGCGACAAGCGCACCAGCGACCCGAAGGCCGTTGAAAGTGCTGCCCGCGCGTCGATGCGCGAGCATGTCGAGGCGATGGTGGCGTTCTGGAACGCCGGCGTGCCGACGCTCGACTACGGCAACAACATTCGCCAGGTCGCCAAGGAGGAGGGGTTCGAGAATGCCTTTGCCTTCCCGGGTTTCGTGCCGGCATATATCCGTCCGCTGTTTTGCCGCGGCATCGGCCCGTTCCGCTGGGCAGCGCTTTCCGGCGATCCCGAGGATATCTACAAAACCGACGCCAAGGTGCGCGAACTGACCCCCGGCAACACCCATCTGCACAACTGGCTCGACATGGCGCGCGAGCGCATTGCCTTCCAGGGCCTGCCGGCGCGCATCTGCTGGGTCGGCCTTGGCGACCGCCACCGGCTCGGCCTCGCCTTCAACGAGATGGTCGCCAGGGGCGAACTGAAGGCGCCGGTGGTCATCGGCCGCGACCACCTCGATTCCGGCTCGGTCGCCTCGCCGAACCGCGAGACGGAAGCAATGAAGGACGGCTCGGATGCGGTATCCGACTGGCCGTTGCTCAATGCCTTGCTCAACACGGCTTCCGGCGCCACTTGGGTGTCGCTACACCATGGCGGCGGGGTCGGCATGGGCTTTTCGCAGCATGCCGGCATGGTCATCGTCGCCGACGGCACGCCCGAGGCGGCGAAGCGCCTGGAGCGGGTTTTGTGGAACGACCCGGCGACCGGCGTCATGCGCCATGCCGATGCCGGCTACGACATCGCCATCGAGTGCGCCAGGGAGAACCAGCTCAACCTGCCCGGCATTTTGGGCTGAGCCGCGCCTTGCGCATCCTTCGGGCCTCGGAATACCGCTCGATGCCATGGAAGAACGGTGGCGGGGTGACGACGGAGATTGCCGTCTCGCCGCCAGGTGCCGGGCTCGACGATTTCGACTGGCGCGTCTCGATGGCGCGCGTCGAGAGCAGCGGGCCGTTCTCCGGCTTCGCGGGCGTCGACCGGACCTTGGCCTTGCTGGAAGGCGAGGGCATCGTCCTCGATATCGCCGGCCGGCCGCCGGTCGAAATCACCAAGGCTTCCGTACCGATTGTCTTTCCGGCCGACGTGCCGACGCAAGCGACGCTGATCGCCGGTCCGATCACCGACCTCAACGTCATGACCCGCCGCGCCCGGGCGACCCACACGGTCGAGCGCCTGCTGATTTCGGCTCCGACGAAAATCCAGGCCGAAGCCGACGCAACGCTCATCCTGCCCCTCAACGGCGAACTCAGGGTGGCCGGCGCGGCGCCCATGCAACTTGGGCCGCTCGATGCGCTGTTGCTCGGGCGGCAAGCACCTGAACTGCACCTGGATCCCGTCCGGCCGGCGATGCTGTTCGTGATCCGCATCGACCTCTTTGCCGGCAACGATTAACGCCTGTTTCCAAACATGATCGCGATGCCGGCCAAATATCGCGTAAGCTGGTCGCTGCATCACGAAAAAGCCTGAATCTTCCGCCGATCAGAAGCCGAAACGATGCTCGGAGCGCTCGCCTGGAACTTGTCGAAAGACGACACCTTGTCGTGGTGCGGAAACAAACATTCGGCCAAGTGTTGCGATGCAACCAATTGCATTTGGACCGGTTTTAGGGACATTGCCGTGGCGGTGACGCCGCACTGCGTCCCCAACACGGAACCTTAGATGAATATCCAGACCAATCTCGCACAAATCGAAAAGACGAGCGCCAGCTTCCCGGCTGTCACCGACGAGCCGATACGCTCCAATTTCCTGCCGGAAGATCGGCTGCGCGCATTGGGCGCAGCCCTTGCCAATGGCGATGCCAAGGATTTGTTCGGTCTGACGCCTTTCGATTTTCAGGCGCGCATCCGCGACAGCGCCAGGAAGATTCTCGATGTCTACCGTTCCACCAACGCTGCCCAGGCGAGGGGCGAAACGATCACGCCTGCGGCGCAGTGGCTGCTCGACAACAACTATCTGGTCGAGGAGACCATTTTTCAGGTCAAGCGCGACCTGCCGCGCCGCTTCTACCGTCAGCTGCCGACGCTGAAACTGTCGGATGGATCCAGCGTGCCGCGCGCGCTGGCGGTCGCATGGACCTATGTCGCGCATTCCGACAGTTCCGTCTCGTCGGCCATGTTCAAGGCGATCGTCGAAGGCTTCCAGTCCGTCGAGCCGCTGAAGATCGGCGAATTATGGGCGCTGCCGTCGCTGCTGCGCTTCGTCCTGATCGAGAACCTTCGCCGCATCGCGGTCCGCGTCAATCGCACGCGGGAACTGCGCCAGATCGCCAACGAGGTCGCCGACCGTGTGCTGGCGACGGACGACAGCGCCGACCGGCAGGCGATACTTTCCCACTACAGCGCCCATGCGCAGGACACCACCTTCGCCACCCAGTTGCTCTACCGGCTGCGCGACGGCTCGCAAAATGCCGGCAGGGCGCTGGAATGGCTGGAGGGCGAGCTGGAAAGGACCGGCTCCGACGCCGAGGAGATCATCCTCAGCGAGCACCACACGCTGTCCAGCGGCAACGTGACCACCGGCAACATCATCCGCGGCCTGCGCCTCATCAACGACATCGACTGGACGGTGTGGTTCGAGGGCGTCAGCCGCATCGACACCTTGCTGCGCGAACGCACCGATTTCGCGGCGCTCGATTTCTTTTCGCGCGACCAATACCGGACTGCCATCGAGGAGCTGGCACGCCGTTCTGACCTTTCCGAATTTCGCGTTGCCGAAAGGGCGATCGAACTCGCCGGCCATGCTGCCGATGCACCGGGCTCCGAAACCGGTCCGATCGCTCACACCGACGTCGGCTTCTTTCTGGTCGGCCCGCGCCGGATGGAGCTCGAGCGGTCGATCGGCTACCGGCCGACCATCGGCAAGACGATCACCCGGACGTTCCGCAAGACCGGGTGGCTGGGCATCGTCGTGCCGGTGTTTGCGCTGACGGTCCTGCTTCTGGTCGTTTCCGGCAATGCGCTTGCCAATCTCGGCCTGTCGGTGCCGTCGATCGTCCTGATGCTGGCCCTGTTCGCAGTGCCGGCCAGCGAAGGCGCGCTCGCATTCTTCAACACCGTCGTCTCGCTGTTTTTGAAGCCGACGCGTCTCATCGGCTATGATTTCAGGCACGGCGTGCCGGCCGAGGCACGGACGCTGGTGGTGGTGCCGTCGCTGATCGGCTCGCGCGACGATGTCGAGGAGAACATCCGCAACATCGAGGTGCATCACCTCGCCAACACGGCGGGTGAGGTCTATTTCGCGCTGCTTTCCGACTGGCCGGACTCGAAGACGGAGATCGATACGGCGGATGTCGAAATCCTCGAATTCGCCCGTGCCGAAATCGCCAGGCTGAACGCCCGCTATCCCTCGGAAGGCGCGCCGCGCTTTTATCTGCTGCATCGGCGCCGGCTCTACAACGCGTCGCAAGGCGTTTGGATGGGCTGGGAGCGCAAGCGCGGCAAGCTGCACGAATTGAACCTTCTGCTGCGCGGCGACAGCGACACCACCTTCCTGCCGTTGGAAGTGCCATTGCCGGAGAGCGTCGTCCACGTCATGACGCTGGACGCCGACACCCGCACCACCCGCGACGCCGTCGCCGCGTTGGCCGGCAAGCTTTGCCACCCGCTCAACCGTCCGCATTTCGACGTGGCCCGGCGCGAGGTCATCGCAGGCTATTCCATCCTGCAGCCGCGCATCACTGCGTCGCTGACCAGTGGCGACGAGGCGTCGTTCTTTCAGCGTGTCTTTTCCGCCAATCGCGGGCTCGATCCGTACGTCTTTGCCGTGTCGGATCTCTACCAGGACATCTTCGGCGACGGTTCCTTCACCGGCAAGGGTCTCTACCATGTCGACGCCTTCGAGGCGGCACTGAAGGGCCGCATCGAGGAAAACACCATCCTCAGCCATGATCTGCTCGAAGGCGCACTGGCGCGCTCGGCTTTGGTCACCGACGTCGAACTGGTCGAGGACTATCCCACCCGCTATTCGGTCGACGCGTCGCGCCACCATCGCTGGGCACGCGGCGACTGGCAGCTTCTGGGCTTCATCCTCGGCCCGCGCTCAAACGTGCCGGCGCTGTCGCGCTGGAAGATGGTGGACAATCTTCGCCGCTCGGTGACGCCGATCTTCTGGGTGATGGCCGCGATCGCCGGCTGGACGCTGCTGCCCTTCACGCAGGCCGCGCAATGGCAGGCGCTGCTGATCCTTACGCTGTTCATGGCGCCCACTTTCGACATCGTCAACGCCATCCTGCCGAAGAGCGGCGATCAGACGCCGCGCGGCCATTTCTCGGCGCTGGCACGCGACGTTGCCTTCGGCACCGCCCTGGTGGCGCTGAAGATCGTGCTGATGGCGCACCTGGCCTGGATGATGGGCGACGCGATCATCCGCACGCTCTACCGCCTGTTCGTCAGCCGCCAGAACCTGCTCGAATGGCGCACCGCCTCGCAGGCACACAAGGGCGGCGACAACGATCTCGGCTCCTATTACAGCATCATGTACGGTGCGGTGATCATCGGCGTCGTCGGCCTCGCTGTCCCGGTGCTGGCCGATTCCACCGGCGCCTTCGTGGCCTTCTTCTTTGCCTTGTTCTGGATCGGCTCGCCCGCCATCGCCTGCTGGATCAGCCGTTCGGCCGAAACCGAGGACCGCCTGCGCATATCGGCCGCCGACATCCACGCGCTGCGCACCGTGGCGCGGCGTACATGGCACTATTTCGAGACCTTCGTGACGGCCGAGCATCACCATCTGCCGCCGGATAATTTCCAGGAAAGCCCGGCCCCCGTTGTGGCGCCCCGCACCTCGCCGACCAATATCGGCGTCTACCTGCTGTCGGTGATTTCGGCGCGCGATTTCGGCTGGATCAGCCTCTCCGACGCCGTCAACCGCATCGACGCGACCATGTCGACCATCGAGAGCATGCCGCGCGACCGCGGCCATCTCTTCAACTGGTATGACACGACGACCCTGAAGCCGCTCTATCCGCTTTACATTTCTGCCGTCGACAGCGGCAATCTCGCCGGCCATCTGGTGGCCGTGGCCGCTGCCTGCGCCGAATGGGCCGAAGCGCCGTCGGTGCATGTGCAGGGCGACTTCGAAGGCATCCTCGACACCGTCACCATCCTCGACGAAAGCCTTGAGGAACTGCCCGACGACCGGCGTCAATTGCGGCCCTTGCGCCAGCGGCTCGCCGACCGTCTCGACGGCATGCGGCGGGCGGTCGAATTGATCAAGGCGCAGCCGGAGATGGCGTCGATCCGTACCATCAACCTGGCCGTCCTGGCCGGCGAGATACGCAAGCTCGCGACAGCCATCCACACCGAGGCCGCATCGACCCAGAGCGACACCATCGCCGATTGGGCGGCCAGGCTCGAAGCCACCTGCGAGGCGCATGTGCACGACGCGCACAGCGACGAAAACGCCGTCGCTGCATTGCGGGCCAAGCTTCTGACCTTGCGCGAGCGCACACGCCGTTTCGCCTTCGAGATGGATTTCTCGTTCCTGATGCGGCCCGAGCGCAAGCTCCTGTCGATCGGTTACCGGGTCGAGGAGCATCAACTCGACGAAAGCTGCTACGACCTTTTGGCCTCCGAGGCGCGGCTGACCAGCCTGTTCGCCATCGCCAAGGGCGATTTGCCGACCGAGCACTGGTTCCGGCTCGGCCGGCCGATCGTTGAGATCGGCTTCCAGGGCGCACTGATGTCCTGGTCCGGCTCGATGTTCGAATATCTGATGCCGCCGCTGGTGATGAAGGAGCCGCAAGGCAGCATTCTCAACCAGACCAGCAAGCTGATCATCAAGCGCCAGATCCAGTATGGCCGTTCGAAGAACGTTCCCTGGGGGATCTCGGAAGCGGCCTACAACGCGCGCGACCGCGAGCTGACCTATCAGTACACCAATTTCGGCGTGCCCGGGCTCGGCCTGAAGCGCGGCCTTGGCCAAAATACGGTGATCGCGCCTTACGCGACCGTGCTGGCAGCGCAGTTCACGCCGCATGAATCCGTGCAGAACCTGGCCAGGCTGAGGCGGCTGGGCGCACTGGGCCGGCACGGTTTTTACGACGCGGTGGATTTCACGCCGCAACGCGTCCCCGAGGGCACCGACCACGCCGTCGTGCTCAACTACATGGCCCACCACTCCGGCATGTCGATTGCCGCAGTTGCCGATGCGATCTTCGAAGGGCGCCTGCGCGACCGCTTCCACAGCGATCCGGTGATCGAGTCGGCCGAATTGCTGCTGCAGGAAAGGGCGCCGCGCGACATCCCGACCGCGACCGTCAGGACCGAGGCCGACGAGCGCTCGAAGGACGAGACCGAGCTGGAAAGCCCGGATACGCGCATCGTGCTCGATCCGCTCAGGGCGCTGCGCTCGACCAGTGTCATGTCCAATGGCCGCTACTCGGTCATGGTGACCGCCACCGGCTCCGGCTATAGCCGCTTGGGCGAACTTGCCGTCACGCGCTGGCAGCCGGATCCGACCGAGGACCGCCTTGGTTCCTATATTTTCCTGCGCGACGCCAGCAACGGCGACTGGTGGTCGGCCACCGCCGAGCCGAAGCGCGCCGCCGGCGAGCGTGCGCAGACGCTGTTTTCCGACGACAAGGCGAGCTTCGTCAAATCGATCGGATCGCTGCGTTCGGAAGTCGAGTGTATCGTCATCTCGGAAGGCAATGGTGAGGGCCGACGGGTGACGCTCCACAATGATGGCCCCGCCGACCGGCATATCGAAGTAACCTCGTTTTCCGAACTGGTGCTGGGCTCCGAGCCCTCGGACAATGCCCATCCGGCCTTTTCGAAGATGTTCGTGGAGACCGAGATCGCGCCGAACAACGGCGCGATCTTCGCCACCAGACGCAAGCGCGAGAAGGACGAGCCCGACGTCACCATGGTGCATTTCGTCACCGACCCGTCTGGATCGGCGCGAGACGCCGAGGCGGAAACCGACAGGCGCGCTTTCATCGGCCGCGGCCGCACCATCACCGAGGCGGCTGCCTTTGATCCCGGCGCCAAGCTTGGCGGCCATTCCGGCTTCACCCTGGATCCGATCGCCTCGCTTCGCCGGCAGGTGCGCGTGCCGGCCAACAAGAAGATTTCGCTGACCTTCTGGACCGTCGTCGGTACCCATCGCGCCGAATTGGATGCCGCCATCGCCCGGCTCGACCATCCCGAAAGCTTCGCCCGCCAGGCGATGCTCGCCTGGACGCGCTCGCAGGTGCAGACCCGGCACCTTGGCCTCAGCCTGTCCGACGCCGCCAATGTGCAGAAGCTGGCGCGCTATCTGATCTATCCCGATCCGTTCCTGCGCCTTCCCGGCGAATCCATCGTTTCCGGGCTCGGCAGGCAGTCCAGCCTGTGGCCGACCAGCATATCCGGCGATTTTCCGATTTTCCTGGTCAGGATCGCCGATGTCGCCGATCTGGAGATCGTCGCCCAGGCGCTTCGCTTCCAGGAATACATGCGCGCTCGCGGCATGATGATCGATTTTGTCGTCGTCAACGAGCAGGCGTCATCCTACGTGCAGGACCTGCAGCGCGCGGTCGAGACGCTGTGCGAAAACAGCCGGCTGCGCGGCAAGGAGCTCGGACCCCGCCAGCACATTTTCGCGGTGCGCCGCGATCTGATGGAGGAAACGACCTACAGGACCTTGCTCGCCGTCGCTCGGGTGGTGCTGCATACGCGCAACGGCACCATCTTCGACCAGATCGAGCGCGCCGAGGCCGCGGCACTGCAGGCGCGGGACGCCGCCCTCCAGCCGGCAGACCTTGCAGCGCTTCGCGAGCCGTCCTTGCCGGTGCCGACGTCGCAAGCATCTGCCGCCCAGGCACTGATCGAGGGCCGCGTCGACGGCAGCGGGCTCGACCAATGGAACGGTTTCGGCGGCTTCGACGGCGACGGACGCCACTACGTCGTGCGTCTTGCCGGCCGGCGCACGACGCCGCAGCCGTGGATCAACGTCATCTCCAACTCATCGTTCGGGTTCCACATTTCGGCTGAAGGCGCTGCGTTCACCTGGAGTCGCAACAGCCGCGACTATCAGTTGACGCCATGGTCGAACGATCCGGTCACCAACCGGCCCGGCGAGGGCATCTATATCTACGATCATGCCAGTGGCAGGGCGTTCTCGCCAATGGCTGCCGTGGTGCGTGATCCGACAATGACCTACGAAACCTGGCACGGGCAGGGTTTTTCGACGTTCCGCTCAAAGCGCGGGCCGCTGTCGATGGACCTGACCCATGTCGTCGATCCCGTCGATCCGGTGAAGATATCGCGGCTGCGCATCCAGAATTCGGGTTCGGTGCCGATGCGGCTGCGTATCTATGCCTATGCGGAATGGGTTCTTGGCGGCCATCGCTCGCGCACCGCTGCAAGCATCGTTCCGTCGAGGGATGCCGCGACCGGCGCCTTGCTGGCGCAAAATCCCTATGGGCTCGATTTCGGCGAGCGGATCGCCTTTCTGGCCGCCGACGGTGCGGTGCATTCGGTCACCGCCGACCGCGGCGAGTTCATCGGCAGGCAAGGCACGAGCGAGTTTCCGCATGCCGTGCTGAGCGGCGCCGGCCTGTCGGGCCGTGTCGAGGCTGGCGACGACCCCTGCGCGGCCATCGCACGCGACATCGACATCGCTGCCGGTGGCGACGTCACGCTGCTCTGGCTGCTCGGCGACGCGGCCTCGCCCGCGGAGGCCAGCGCGCTGGTGCAGACCCATCGCTCCAGGGATTTCGATCAGCGGCTGGCCGACAACCAGCGCACATGGCGCGGCTTTCTCGACACAATCCAGGTCGAGACGCCGGACAAGGCCCTCGACGCCATGGTCAATCACTGGCTGCCCTATCAGAGCCTGGCCTGCCGCATCCGTGCCCGCTCTGCGTTCTATCAGGCGAGCGGTGCCTTCGGCTTCCGCGATCAGTTGCAGGACACCTTGGCCTTGCTGGCGCATGACCCCAGGCTGGCGCGCGATCAGATCCTCAACGCGGCGCGGCGGCAATTCCCCGAAGGCGACGTGCAGCATTGGTGGCTGCCGCGCACCGAGGCCGGTGTCCGCACCATGATCTCGGACGACGTGGTCTGGCTGGCCCACGCCACGGCCCGCTACCTGCTGGTGACCGGCGACACCGCGATCCTGAAGGAGCAACTGCCCTTCATCGAAGGGCAGGCGCTGGGAGAAGGCGAGCACGACGCTTTCTTCATCCCGGAAATCTCGAAGAAGACAGCCTCGCTCTATGACCATTGCGCGCGGGCGCTTGATCTTGCCGTCAAGCGCAGCAGCCCTGCCGGGCTGCCGCTGATCCTCGGCGGCGACTGGAACGACGGCATGAACCGCGTCGGCGAGCACGGCAAGGGCGAGAGCGTGTGGCTGGGCTGGTTCCTGCTGAAGACGCTCGGCGACTTTGCCGCTGTCGCCAAGGCGGAGCGCGATGCCAAGCGCGTGCAAGCCTGGACAAAGCACGCCGAGGTGCTGAAGCGGGCGCTGGAAAGCACCGCCTGGGATGGCGAGTGGTATCGGCGCGGCAGCTTCGACGACGGCACGCCGCTCGGCTCGCGCAAATCGGACGAGTGCAAGATCGACTCGATCGCCCAGTCCTGGAGCGTGCTTTCGGGCGAGGGCGACCCGGCGCGGTCGACGACTGCAATGGGGCAGGCGATGAAAGCGCTCGTCGACGACGACCTCAACATCGTCAAACTGTTCACGCCGCCCTTCTCGAAGACGGAAAAGGATCCGGGCTACATCAAGAGCTATCCGCCGGGCGTCCGTGAAAACGGCGGCCAATACACGCACGCGGCAACATGGTTCGTCATAGCGCTCGCCGAGATGGGTCGCACCGACGATGCCTACCGTTGCCTTTCGATGCTCAATCCGGTCAACCATGCGCTCGACGAAGACGCGGCAGAGCGCTACCGGGTGGAACCCTACGTCGTCGCGGCCGATGTTTATTCCGGGCAAGACAAGGGCGGCCGAGGCGGCTGGACCTGGTATACCGGGTCGGCGGGCTGGCTTTATCGCGCTGCGGTCGAGAGCATTCTCGGCATAGAGCGCCGCGGACAGCGCCTCCAGTTCACGCCGAGACTTCCCAGCCATTGGGACGGCTATTCGGCAACCCTGAAGATGCTGGGCGCCGAGATCAAAGTACGCGTCGTCCGCGACAAAAAGGCCCGGGCCATCTCACTTGAAGTGAATGGCACGAAGACCAAATCTTCGTCCTTCGAGCCAAAAGCCGGAGATAGTGCCGAGGTGGTCGTCAGAATACCGACCTAGATTCAAGGGCTTGGAGCGTCGCTCAGGGTTCCCCAGGGCACGCACGGGCGCTCCAAGTGCCTCTATCGGTTATATTTGCCTTTGAACTTGCTGAATGCCTGCACACGACTTTAGACGTCGTGCCCAGGGTCTTGCTGATTAAAATTGTGGCAGTGCTTTCCAGCTGCCATGATTTTGCCGCAACGCTGACATTTCACCTTTTATCTCAAACTGTTAGACGATCACGGCAAATTTCGAAGCGTCGTCATCTTTTGTTCGCGGAATGGGAACGGAAGAGGTAGACGAGCATTGTTTTGCGACGCGTCAACCGATACGAGTCAAAAAATGACGCACTGCACCATAAATAATTGGCGGAGTAGCTGAAGTGTCACTTCTGCAAATCTACTGGCGAGCCCTTGGTTATCTCGCTGCCGACAGGAAACGCGTTGCGTTTATCTGCGGGGCGAATGTCGCGCTTGCCATTATCGCCATTCTCGAGCCGATCATGTTCGGCCGGGTGATCGATGCCATTTCGGACCGCGGCTCGGTATTCGCGACACTCGCAATGTGGGCCGGCCTCGGCGCGTTCAACATCATCGCCTTCGTGCTGGTGGCGCGCGGCGCCGACCGCTTTGCCCACCAGCGGCGCAGCGAGGTTCTTTGCCAGTCGTTCGAGCGCGTGATCACCATGCCGCTTGCCTGGCATCATCAGCGCGGCACCTCCAATTCCCTGCACACGCTCCTGCGCGCGGTCGAGACCCTGTTCAGCCTCTGGCTGGAATTCATGCGGCAGCATCTGTCGACCGCGGTGGCGCTGGTTCTGCTGGTGCCCACCGCGCTCAGCATGGATATCCGCATGTCGATGGTGCTGCTGGCGCTTGGCGCGCTCTATGTCGGCATCGGGCGGCTGGTGATGCGGCGCACCAAGGAAGGCCAGGCGGCCGTTGAGCGGCATTACCACAAGGTGTTTGCGCATGTGACCGACTCGGTCAGCAACGTCGCCGTGCTGCAAAGCTACAACCGCATCGGCCATGAGACCGAGGCGCTGAAGCGTTACGTCAAGAACCTGCTCGACGCACAGAATCCCGTGCTCGACTGGTGGGCGATGGCCAACGCGCTGCACCGCCTGTCGTCGACGATTTCGATGATGGTGGTGCTCTTGATTGGCGCCTATCTGGTGACGCACGGCCAGTTGCGCATCGGCGACGTCATCGCCTTTACCGGCTTTGCCACGCTGCTGATTGCCCGGCTCGACCAGATGTCGGCTTTCGCCAACCAGATTTCCGAGGCACGCGCCAAGCTCGAGGAATTCTACCATCTCGAGGACTCCGCTTCCGATGCCGCCGAGCCCGATGGGCTGCGCGAGCTCGTCAACGTCACGGGTCATGTGCGTTTCGAGAATGTCTGCTTCGAGTTCGGCAACTCCGGGCAGGGCGTCGACGACGCGTCGTTCGAGGTCCAGGCCGGCCAGACCGTCGCCATCGTCGGCCCGACGGGCGCCGGCAAGACGACGCTCATCAACCTTCTGCAGCGCGTCTTCACCCCGTCCAGCGGCCGTATCCTGATCGACGGCATCGACACCCGCACGGTGACCCGCAAGTCGCTGCGCCATTCGATCGCCACCGTCTTCCAGGATGCCGGCCTGCTCAACCGCTCGATCGAGGACAACATCCGCGTCGGCCGTGCGGAGGCGACCTATGACGAGGTCCATGCTGCGGCCAATGCCGCCGCCGCCCAGGATTTCATCCTGTCGAAATGCGAGGGCTATGACACGGTCGTCGGCGAGCGCGGCGGACAGCTGTCCGGTGGCGAGCGCCAGCGCATCGCGATCGCCCGCGCCGTGCTGAAGGACGCGCCCATCCTGGTTCTCGACGAGGCGACCAGCGCGCTCGACGTCGAGACGGAAGACCGCGTCAAGGACGCCATCGACGAGTTGCGGCGCGGCCGCACCACCTTCATCATCGCCCACCGCCTGACCACCGTTCGCGATGCCGATCTGGTCGTGTTCATGGACAAGGGGCGGGTGGTCGAGATGGGCGGGTTCACCGAACTGTCGCTGCGCAACGGCCGCTTCGCCAGCCTGCTGCGCGCCGGCGGCCTGCTCAACGACGAGGAGGTCCGCCGCCTCAGCCGTCCGGTGAACGAAGCCGCCTGAGCAACGCGGCTTGCCTTCTCCCCTCGTGGGAGAAGGTGGCCTCGCGAAGCGAGGTCGGATGAGGGGTGCTCCAACTTGGCGCAAATCTTCATCCAAAATCCGGATTTCGGCGCACGGCAGATAGGATCATTGGCGCCTCACTCCGTCCAGCACCCCTCAACCGTCTCGGCGCTGCGCGCCGATCCACCTTCTCCCGCAAGGGGAGGCCTTTGCACAGAATCTGATTGGTGATTCTGTAGTGTTGGTCGCTACGGGAGATTCGCGGATGGTTGATCGTG
>NZ_JBVVQI010000036.1:0-139 GCF_055811495.1 Mesorhizobium sp. WSM4830
TTGAAGTTCTATACGACCTCAATCTGGCACATCGATGCCGCTTCGGGGGCCGTCCACCCCATCATGCCGTAACGTCAAAGCGCTGCTGCGGTGCAGAATTCCGCTCTGCTGCATTCTTCGACCAAGGTTACGGCATGGA
>NZ_JBVVQI010000036.1:239-44005 GCF_055811495.1 Mesorhizobium sp. WSM4830
AGGTTTCCGCCGGCCGGATGGGCTACAGCTGGAACCAGCTAAATCCACGTTGCCATATGTCCAAAGGAATGGTGCATGCCGTAACGTCAAAGCGCTGCTGCGGTGCAGAATTCCGCTCTGCTGCATTCTTCGACCAAGGTTACGGCATGGATCCCAAGGTCTCCGCGACGGAGCTTCGCTCCTGCTTCGCCCAGGGATGACGAAATCCGGGAGGTTTCCGCCGGCCGGATGGGCTACAGCTGGAACCAGCTAAATCCACGTTGCCATATGTCCAAAGGAATGGTGCATTATCTACGCGCTGAACGCATGTGATGATCATCGGCTTAGAGACGGAATGGCTGCGAGCCCTTCGTGGACGACACCCACTTCCTCAATGTCCGCCCAATTTACAAGCCGCTTGTTTCCGTTAACTTCATAAGTGAGGTGAGACATGTTGATGACCGCACGCAAGCCAGCAACGGTTGGCGAAATTCTTACTGAAGAATTCATGCAGCCACTCGGCCTGACACAGGCGGCTTTGGCCGAAGCCATGGGCGTCCAGCGCAAGCATGTCAACGAATTGTGCAACGGCCGCCGCAACGTAACGGCAGCGACCGCGCTCATTCTGGCGCGGGTGTTTGGCAACAGCCCGGATTTCTGGCTGAACGTCCAGCGCCGCAGCGATCTTTGGACGGTTATGAATTCGCCCGACGAGCGGGCGCGTGTTGATCGCGCCAAGCCTTTGGCGACAGCCGCATAGACAAGACTGCGACCGCCGCATTCCTCTAACGGAGCGCCCCTCTTAGTGTAGTGCCTTGACCAGCGCCGCCACCATCGCCTGCGGCCGGTAGCCGAGCCTGGCCGGCGTCAGGCCGAGCCGGACCACAACCAGCTGCTCCGAGGGGATGATGGCAACCGTTTGTCCGTCATGCCCCTCCATCCAGTAGGTGTCCTTGGGCAGGCCCGCGGCAATGCCGGCGCCGGGTCTTTCTTCGTCGCCCGGTCCTTCGATCCATAATTGCCCCTTGCCGTAGACCTTCGACGCAGTTGCCGGTTCCCGCATCCAGTCGACGAAGCCGGCGGGCAGGATCTCCTTGCCGTTCCAGACGCCGCCCTGCAGCAGGAACTGGCCGAAGCGCGCCCAGTCGCGTGCCGTGGCATAGAGATAGGATGAGCCGACGAAGGTGCCGTGCTCGTCGGCCTCTAGCACCGCGCTGTGCATGCCGAGCGGATCGAACAGCGCGGTCGTCGGCCAGGCCAGCGCCTTGTCCTTGTCGCCGATCGCGTCCTGCCACAATCGGGACAGCATCACCGCCGTGCCGCTCGAATAGGAAAACACCTTGCCGACCTCGCCGGTCAGCGGCTTGGATCCGGCAAAGCCCGCCATGTCCGGTTCGAGATAGAGCATGCGGGTTACGTCGGCGACGTCGCCATAATCCTCGTTGAATTCCAGCCCGCTCGACATCGCCATCATGTCGGCGAGGCTGATCACGGCGCGGCCATCTCCCTTCCAGGGACCGAACAGGCCCTGGTTGGTCATCGCCAGCTTGCCGTCCTTCACCAGCGTGCCGACAATCGCCGCATTCACCGTCTTGGTCATCGACCAGCCCAATAGCGGCGTCTTTTCGGAAAAGCCTTCGCCATAGCGCTCAGCGACGATGCGGCCGTTCTTGACCACCACGACCGCCCGCATGCCGGCACCGGTCATTGCTGGATCGTCGAGGACTTTCGCGAGGTCTGGATCCTGCGAGGCATCGGCCTTGTCGCCCTCCGGCCAGATCGCATCGGGCAGTGGCGCCGGCGTCGGTGCAGCTCCGGCGACAGCCTCGGCGGCGGCAATATCGCCGTCGGGAACCGAGGCGCAGCCGAGCCCGTCGCGCGCAACCGCGACACTCTTGCCGAGCACACCGAACAGGCCCGCCGAAACCGTTCCCTTCTCCTTGTCGACCGACACTCTCATCAGCTTCAGCAGCGGATGACCCGGCGCCTGCACATCGACGGCAAGCACATCGTCGGCATCTCGCCCAGCGATGAAGACGTTCGAACAGACGATCTTGGCTGCGTAACCGGAGCCGACGCGGATCAGTTCCGGCGGGGCGAAATACAGCCAGGCGGCGAGTATCGCGGCGGCCAGCACAGCCAGACCGAGCAGCCATTTGACGAACTTCAAAAGGATCTGCATTTTGAGTTCCCCCGGCGCGCTCGATCTATGTCATCGATTTGCCGCCATTGTTTCGGCAAAATCGCGGCTCTTGTCGAGCGCCGTCAACCGAATATCAACCATGATCGGCGATCACAGGTGTATGTCGCCCAAAAGCATGCCCTTGGGCCTGACCCGAGGGTGCGCAGCGGTTCTGGGACAACGACATGCACAGACAAAAGAGCTAAGCGCGTCGAAACGATGCGCTTAGGACAGACCGGGCGATCCTGTGGGGTGACCGTCCGGCGGGGCTTGAATGCATGCGTCCCAAAACTGCGCAACGGTTTGGGAATGCATGAAACGAAGATCAAGGCGCATCGCGTAAGTCGGTTTCAGACACGCCGCGCCCGGTCGAGGGGCCACCCGCGGAAAGACCCATCAGCGGCCGGCTGAAACCGGCTCGGGAAGTAGCGATGCGCCGTTTCGCGGTTCTCATCACGCTGACGCTGCTTGGTGCCTGCTCGACGGTCGAGGATCTGACGCCATCGCTGTCGTCATCCAGCGCCCCGACGGTTGCGGTACGCGCGCCGCGTTTTGCCGATTCCGACCCGCATGAATGGGACAGCGGCGCACCGTGGAGCTATGCCGTCCACGGCACCGACGTCTCCAAATACCAGACCTCGATCGACTGGCCGGCGGCCAGGGCCAGCGGCATCTCCTTCGCCTTCATCAAGGCAACTGAAGGCGGAGACCGGTTCGATGAAGCTTTCAACGAGCATTGGAGCCGCACCAAGGCGTCGGGCATTCCCCGCGCCGCCTATCACTTCTTCTACTTTTGCACGCCGGCCGCTAGCCAGGCGCGCTGGTTCATCCAGAATGTGCCCAAAGACAGCTCGGCCATGCCGCCGGTTCTCGACATGGAATGGAACCCGAAATCGCCGACCTGCAAGCTGCGGCCCGATCCCGCCACGGTACGCAGCGAGATGAGCACATTCCTCGAAATCGTCGAAAAACACTACGGCAAGAAGCCGATCATCTACACCTCGGTCGACTTCTTCGAAGATAATGGTTTATCGGGCTTCCGCAATTACCCCTACTGGCTGCGCTCCGTCGCCGGGCACCCGCGCCAGAAATACGGCAGCCATCCCTTCACCTTCTGGCAGTATACCGGAACGGGCGTCGTGCCGGGCATGGCCGGAAACGCCGACATCAGCGTCTTCAACGGCTCCGAAGCCGCCTGGAAGAAGTGGTTGCGGCAGAACACCCGTTGACACCGGGCCTGTCGCCTGCTTTTCGACACAGCCAATGACGAATGCCTGCAACCGCCGGTAATCTTCTTGGAAGGATAGCGATGCGATTGCGCTTTGGACTTCTCGCGGCGCTGCTCCTGTGCGCCGTACCGGCCGCGGCAGAGCAATGCGGCGGCGATTTCGAGGCATGGAAGCAGGGTGTGGCGGCGGAGGCCAGGGCGGCTGGCGTCGGCGCTGCCGGCCTTGATGCGCTGGAAAACGCCACCCTCGATGAGAAGGCATTGGCACGCGACCGCGCCCAAGGCGTCTTCACCCAGACCTTCATCGAATTCTCGAACCGCATGATCTCGTCGCATCGGCTGAAGCAAGGTGCGGCCAACCTGCAAAAATATGCCGAGGTCTTTGCCCGCGCCGATCGCCAATTCGGCGTGCAGGCGCCGGTCATCGCCGCCTTCTGGGCCCTGGAAACCGATTTTGGTGCCGTGCAAGGCGATTTCCACACACTGAACGCGCTGGTGAGCCTCTCACATGACTGCCGCCGCCCGCAGCTGTTCCGGCCACAGATCGTGCCGCTGCTGATGTTGATCGATCGCGGCGTGGTGCCGGCCGACGTCACCGGTGCCTGGGCCGGCGAGATCGGCCAGACGCAGATGTTGCCCTCCGACTATCTCGGTCACGGCGTCGACGGCGACGGCGACGGCCTGGTCGACCTGCGCGGCAGCGCGCCTGATGTGATCATGAGCACGGCCAGCAAGATCCAGTCGCGCGGCTGGAAGCGCGATCAGCCCTGGATCGAGGAAGTCCGCGTGCCCGACGATTTGCCTTGGGAGCAGACGGGACGCACCAACAAGCTGCCGTTGACGCAGTGGGCGCAGTGGGGCGTTACCAGGCCCGACGGTACGCCGCTTCTCGACAACGGCATGAAGGCCGGCCTGGCACTGCCTATGGGCCGCAAGGGGCCAGCCTTCCTGACCTACGACAATTTCGACGTCTATCTCGAGTGGAATCAGTCCTTCACCTATGCCCTGACCGCGGCAAATCTTGCCGCCCGGCTGGGGGGCGCGCCGCGCTTCGATCCGCGCAACCCCGAACCCGGCCTCAACGGCGACCAGATGAAGGCGCTGCAGACCAAGCTCGAGGCGAAAGGCTATGACGTCGGCACCGTCGACGGCATACTGGGCAGCAACACCCGCGAAGCGATCCGCAAGGAGCAGATGCGGCTGGGCCTGCCGGTCGACGGCTGGCCGACGCCCGAGCTGCTGGCCAGGCTGTGACGGTGGTGAATGGTGAAAAGGAATAGCACCGGAGCCGCACAGAGCACCAGAGCTACTACTATTCACTATTCACTATTCACTATTCACTATTCACTATTCACTATTCACTATTCACTATTCACTATTCACTATTCACATCACTCCCTCGCCAGCAGGAAATCGATAAAGGCTCGCAGCGGCGCGGGAACCTGCCGGGAACTCGCGTGATATAGATAAAAACCCGGAAATCTCGGCGACCAGGCTTCGAGAAAGCGGATTAGCTTTCCCGCTTCGATCCACGGCCGGACCTGATATTCCATCATGTACGCCACGCCGACCCCATCCAGAACTGCCCCGATCATCAGTTCCGTATCGTTGACCGTCAGGCCGCCGCTGACGGCCACTTCCAAGGCACGTTGGCCCCGGGCGAACTCCCATCGATAAAGATTGCCGCCGCTCGGCCACTGGAAATTGATGCACTGGTGCTGATGCAGGTCCGCGGGGTGACGGGGTATCGGGTGATGCTCGAGATAGCTCGGCGCCGCCACTGCGGCCATTTCGAGTTCCTCGCTGAGTTTCACCGCCACCATGTCCTTGTGCAGCCGCTCACCCAGTCTGATCCCGGCATCGAAGCGGCCCTCGACGATGTCGGTGAGCATGTCGTCGACGATGATTGTGAGGGCGATATCGGGATAGGCGCGGCGGAAATCGCCCAGGATCGGCGCGATGAAACGCGTGGCGGCGATGCGCGGAACATTGATGCGCAGCGAGCCTGCCGGCCGGCCGCGTGACGCATGCGCGTCGGCAACGGCCCCTTCCAGTTCGCCGAACGCCGGTGCGATGCGGGCAAACAGCTTCTCGCCCTCGGCGGTCGGCGACATGCTGCGCGTGGTGCGGTTGAGCAGGCGGACACCGAGACGCTCTTCCAGCCCGCGTATCGTCTGGCTGAGTGCTGGAGGCGAAATCCTGAGCTTGGCCGCGGCGCGGACGAAGCTGCCCTCTTCGATGATTGCTGCAAACGCCGTGAGTTCGGAAAACTCGCTTCCTCGCATTATGTACCCCAGGCTTAACAGGTCAGTTAGATAATAGGCTATTCTCTGAGCAATAGCATGCCCCTAGCTTTCCCTGGAACGCCGCTCGATCGAGGCGGCCGTCATCAGACGGAAGGAGAAGCCATGCATCGTCCACTCGAAGGCAAAACCGCACTTGTGACCGGCAGTTCGCGCGGCATCGGACGCGCCATCGCGGAGGGGCTCGCGGCCAAGGGTGCTGCCGTGGTCGTCAACTATGTCGGCAACGAGAAGGCAGCCAGGGAGGTCGTTGCCGCCATTGAGGGAAATAGCGGAAAAGCGATCGCCATCCAGGCGGACGTCTCCGGCATCCCTGATATTCGCAGGCTGTTCGAGGAAACCGAACGGCAGATGGGGCCGATTGACATCGTCGTCGCCAATGTCGGTGTCGCGGTCATAAAGCCGCTCGTCGAGGCCACCGAAGCGGACTTCGATCACGTCTTCGGCGCCAATGCCAAGGGCACCTTCTTCACGCTTCAGGAGGCGGCGCGCCGCGTTCGCGACGGTGGCCGTATCATTGCCGTCTCCACCGGTGGAACCAGGATGTTCTTCACGCACACGGCGCTCTATCTCGGCAGCAAGGGAGCCGTCGAGCAGTTCGTCCGCGTCCTCTCGCGCGAACTCGGCCCGCGCGCCGTTACCGTGAATGCGCTTTCGCCAGGCTTCACCGACACCGACTTGCTCCCCGAACGGGACCGCGCCGTGGCCGCCGGCATGTCGCCCTTCGGCCGGATCGGAGCGCCGCGCGACGTCGCCGATGTCGCGGCTTTCCTCGCCTCGGACGAAGCTCGCTGGCTGACTGGCGCGAATATCCAGGCCGGCGGCGGGGTAGCCTGAGTAGTAAGTAGTAAGTAGTAAGTAGTGAGTAGTAAGTAGTGAGTAACGAACTGCTTCTACTCACTACTCACTACTCACTACTCACTATTCCCTAATCCGCCATCGTCTCCAGGCTGGCAAACCCCTGCGGCGCATCGCCTTCGTCGAATGGCGTCGCCACCTCGACGAAAGTATCGGGATAGAAGCCGTTGAACCGTGTTCGGAGCGACAGCGAATAGGCGCCGATATGGCCGATCTCGATCCAATCGCCGGTATCGACGGTTTCGGGCAACCAGAACGGCCGCGACAATATATCGACGGAATCGCAGGTCGCGCCGCAGACCTTGAACGGCACGATGGTCTTGTCCTCGCCATTGCGCGAGCGGATCGCCGGATCGGGGATGAAGCGCGCCGGCAGCGTGATCTTGCCGGTCCATGAATCCGACAGCGACGCCCAGATGCCGTCATTGATGTAGAGCCTTTTGCCCTTGCGCAGCAGCACACGCACAATCAGCGACAGGCAGCGCGCCACGATCACCCGGCCGGGCTCGGCCACCAGCGGCATCTGGTCGAACTGGTACTCCTGCAGGTCGCCCGACAGGCGCGACATGATCTGGCCGAGCGACGGCATTTCCGGTTTGCGGCTGTTCGGATCATGACCGTATTCGGCCGGAAAGCCGCCGCCGACATCGAGCCCGGCAATGTCGAAACCGACGCGGTTGCGCACCCAGTCGGCGGAGGCCAGCGCCCGCTCATAGGTGTCGGGATCCTCGATCTGGCTGCCGACGTGAAAGCACAGCCCGACCTTGTAGCCGGTCCGGTTCAGCCGTTCGGCGAGTTCCACCGCATTGGCAGGCCCGGCGCCGAACTTCTTCGACAGCTCGTAGGCCGCCGAGCCTTTCGTCTGGATGCGGACGAACACGGTGATGGCGCCCGGATCGATGTCGAGCGCCCGCACCACCCTGGTCAGCTTGGTGATCTCGTCCTCATGGTCGAGCGAAATGACGCGGATGGCGTATTTTTCCAGCGCCAGCCTGATGTCCGACTGCGCCTTGACCGGGTGCATGTAGAGCATCTCGGCGTCGGGCGAGACGGCGCGCACGGCGGCGAATTCGCCGGGCGAGGCCACATCGAAGGCGCTGACGCCGGCCTCGACCAGGGCGTTGAGCACGATCTGCTCGCCATTGGTCTTGACCGCATAGGCGGTCTTGCCGGGAAACATGCCCATGAACTGTTTGGCGTCCGCCTTCAGCACTTGCGGGCGGAAGCAATAGATCGGATCGTCCGGGCGAAGCGCCAGCGCTGCCTCGCGGGCATTTTCGAATCGCTGCATGGACGAATCCCTTGACTGAGGCTGCGCACAATTAATCGAAGCTAGCGGCTAATGAAAACAATTCTATGTCTCGCCGCCCCGGCTTCGCGGCGCTACGCCGTTCTGTACCGCCGGTTATGGGCGAGCCAGGCCATCGCTCAGGTTTCGGGTGGCCCTTGCGGCCGGATCGGATATGGCGTGAACAGACGCCTGACGAGCAAGGCATCTCGTCTGGGAGGACGACCAATGGCGATAGCTGCCACCACCACGATGCGCGGGCCGATGGTGCTCAAAGACTGGGCGCAGCTTCTGCTGCTCGGCGCCATCTGGGGCGGTTCGTTCTTCTTTGCCCGCATTGCCGTGGCGGAACTTCCGCCGCTGGTGCTGGTGCTGTTCCGCGTCACCATCGCGGCGGCGGCACTGCAGCTCTATCTTGCGGTCCGCGGCCCGTCCTTTCGCCTCGCTTTGCCGCATGCCGGCCTGTTCTTCCTGCTGGCGCTCGCCAACAATGTCATCCCCTTCTCGCTGATCTTTGCTGGCCAGACCGAGCTTGGCGCCGGCGTCGCCTCGGTGCTCAATTCGACGACGCCGTTCTGGACGCTGATCCTCGCCAACGCCCTGACCAGCGACGAAAAGCTGTCATGGAACAAGCTCGCCGGCATCGCCCTCGGTATCGCGGGAACGGCGGTGATGATCGGTCCCGGCCTGATTGCCGGGCTCGGCGGCCCGGTCTGGGCGAAATTCGCGCTGATCGGCGCCTCGGTTTCCTATGCGGTGGCGCTGATGATTGCCCGCCGCTTCAAGGGTGTGCCGTCACCGGTCATTGCCACCGGCCAATTGACTTGCTCGACCATCATCATGGTCCCGGTCGTGCTGCTTAGCCATGGCACTGCCAATCTGTTTTCGGCCTCGCCGCCGGTCTGGGCGGCGGTGCTGGCGCTGGCGCTGCTGTCGACGGCCTTCGCCTATATCCTCTATTTCAACCTGGTCGCTTCGGCCGGCGCCACCAACGCCTCGCTGGTCACGCTCATCGTGCCGGCCAGTGCCATCCTGCTCGGCTTCCTGTTCCTGGGCGAGCGGCTCGAACTGTTCGAACTCGGTGGCATGGCGCTGATCGCGCTCGGCCTCGTCACTATCGACGGTCGCCTGTTCGGGCGGCGCTAAAGATGGCGCTATATGGGCGTG
This sequence comes from Mesorhizobium sp. WSM4830, assembly GCF_055811495.1. Classification (NCBI taxonomy): domain Bacteria; kingdom Pseudomonadati; phylum Pseudomonadota; class Alphaproteobacteria; order Hyphomicrobiales; family Phyllobacteriaceae; genus Mesorhizobium; species Mesorhizobium sp. WSM4830. The sequence continues at coordinate 9,245 of NZ_JBVVQI010000036.1, forward strand.
ATCGCGGGAACAGATGAACCCTGCCATTCCAGACGCCAGATACCGCCTTGCCGGAGATTCTGAACGAGATCGGGAAGGAAGGCGGCAAGGCAGGTCCCGCCAACATGTCTCACGGAAGGATACACAAGACCGGTCGCGGCGTCTTGCTTGCGGAGTTGTTTCGCCAGCGCCTGACCGGCCGGATAGGCTAAGGCGGTATCCGGATCGAGCACCGGGTCCTTGCTGAACTCAGCACCGCGCAGATCGTGAAACGAGCCTATGAAGTCGGCAACGAGCTCCGCATAGTCGGTGGCGTTTTCGAACCGTTCGATCGCGGCAAGCTCGCGCGTCAGATGAAACGAGACCTCGCCGAGCGCGGTTTTTACATCGAATGCACAGTACCAGGCGCCCCTGGCATCATCGTTGAAACGATTGCCGCCCGGACGGGTGTAAGCGAACGCCGCATTGATGAAGGTGTAGCCCGGCCTCCCGAACACCAGTTCGCGCGGATCGAGGTCGGGCAATCCCCCTTGCTGCGCCTGAAGACGGCCGCCGGTGGCTCCTTCGAGCTCCGCAAGGTCCTCCAAATCCCCATGATTCCTGGCCAACGGCATCAGGACCGGCTCCTTGAGCCTGCCTGTCGAAATCAGCCGGATCGTGTCGCGCTGGGAAATATCAGCGCGCGGCGGGATCTGCATTCAAAGTCCACCGCGCAAGGCGTCGATGTGTTGGCGAACCTGCAGCAGTTTCGGAATGCCGCCCTCGATCATCACGTCCAGGGGGCGCCGGCCACCATAAAGAGGCCCTTTGTTCGGCAACCGCACCCATTCATCGGCAAGCGCCTCGGAAAACAGAAGCCGCAGTCCCTTGAAGATGCCGATCAGGGCGCTGATGCGTGTCAGCGAATCCTGGGAGAGAACGCCCTCCCACTCGCCTTTCTTCATGCGGAACCAGGTTCTCTCCGATACGTCGCCGATCAAGGTACAGATCTCGGTGCTGGTCAGATGCCAGATGTCTGCGAGCCTGACGATGCCGGCAACAGCAGCTGGCGTGATCCGCGCCCGTGCCGAGGCATCCGCCAGATTTGCCGGCAAAGCCTGATTTGCAGGATCGCGAACCGCATAAGCGACACTCATTCCGACCTCCATCACTTGGCAGGCTATATACTGCCAATTGGCAGCCTATTCAAGTCCCGGGCTATCCTCACAACGCGCTGCTGGTCGCCCTTCGCTTCATGTAGCGTCCGGCATCCGGCTGGACGTGCAAAGGATGCCTCGAATCTTCGGTTCGGTGCGAAAATCGATTTCCGATCTCTGCGGCGGTAGCGCTGCCATTCTCGTTGCTGCCCCGGCTTTGCCACAAATTATTCACAGGTCCCGAGCCGGCTTTTGACAAAGAGTTTCAATGCCTAACGGCAAACGGCAGGTCGCAAATTCCACAATCTCGTCGCATTGCAGCAAAGTTTCTGCTTGCCTGTGGCACAAATGACCCTAGACTCTCGCCATAGCTCTTTAAGAGGAGGCTATGACATGGGACTGACGAGGCCGATCAACGCATTGATGATTTGTGCTGCGTTTGCATTCATCGGCGCCCTCATTATGGGCGTCCTTCCATAAGGCCGCTGAGCGGGGGAAGACCAGCACCGAATACTCCAAATCATTGAAAAGGCCGGGCATTTTGCCCGGCCTTTTGCATTTGGGACGGGCCTACGCCGCGGCGGATCCCGCCGCCTCGACTTCGTGCGACCTGATGCCGATCATGTGGCAGATGGCAAAGACCAGATCGGCCCGGTTCATCGTGTAGAAGTGGAAATCGCCGACGCCGCGCTCGACAAGGTCCAGCACCTGCTCGGCCGCCACGGCAGACGCCACCAGCGCATGCGTTTGCGGGTCGTTCTGCAGCCCATCGAAGCGCTCGGCCAGCCATGCCGGCACCAAGGCGCCGCACCGCGCCGAGAAGTTGGCGACCTGGGTGAAATTGTGCACCGGCAATATGCCCGGCACGATTGGTATGTAAATGCCGGCCCGCCGTGCCCGCTCGACGTAGCGCTCATAGAGATCGTTGTCGAAGAAGAACTGCGTGATCGCCCGCGTCGCTCCGTTGTCGGCCTTGCGCTTCAGCATGTCGAAGTCGGTGGCGAAATCCGGGCTTTCCGGATGTTTTTCCGGATAGGCCGAGACCGATATGTCGAAATCGCCGGCGCCCTTCAGCGCATCGACCAGTTCGGCGCCATTGGCATAGCCTTCCGGATGCGGCCGGTAGGCCGCGCCGACGCCCTCGGCCGGATCGCCGCGCAGTGCTACGAAACGCTTGACGCCCATATCGGCGAACTCCCGGATCACCGCATCGACCTCGTGGCGCGCCGCATCGACGCAGGTCATGTGCGCCGCCGGCGTCAGCGTCGTTTCGTTGAGGATACGCTTGACGGTGCGGGCCGTGCGCTCGCGGGTCGAACCACCGGCGCCGTAGGTGACCGAAACGAATTTCGGCCTGAGCGGCTCAAGCCGGGTGACCGTGTCCCACAGCCTTGCTTCCATGTCGTCGTTCTTCGGTGGAAAGAACTCGAACGAAACCCTGACCTTGTCGCCGATGTCGGGGCGGCGGGAGAAGCGGAACTGGTTCATCAGGCGGTTTCCCCTATCGGATACGCATTGGCCGGTTGTCTGTCGTTGGAAGGCTCGGCAATCAGCATGCGCCGATCGCGGCCGAGCCAGAGTTTGACGGTGAGCTTGGCCTCGTTGCCGCCGCGCGGCTCGAATTCCTGGCTGTCCTCGAGGTCGAGGCCCGCCTCGGAAAACCAGTCGCCAATTTGCCGGTCGGAAAAGCCGAGGCGCATATGCGCGTGCTCCTCGCGCAAGAACTCCAGCGTGTGCGGCGCGAAATCGACGATCACCAGCCGGCCGGCCGGGCGCAACAGCCGCGCCGCCTCGCGGATGGCGCGGGCGGGATCGTCGAGATAGTGCAGCACCTGATGGATGGTAACGAGGTCGAAGGCGTCGCGCTCGACCGGCGGCGCAAAAATGTCGCCCTGGCGCACCTGCGCATTCGAAACGCCCGCCTTGTCGAGATTGGCGCGCGCCACAGTCAGCATCTCGCGCGACATGTCGATGCCGACGCCGCGCCGATAGAGCGGCGAAAAGATCTCGAGCAGCCGTCCGGTGCCGGTGCCGAGATCGAGCATCGACTGGAACGGCCGCTTGCCGACGACTTTGATGAGGGCTGCCTCGACCGCGCGGTCCGGCACATGCAGCGAGCGGATATGGTCCCAGCTTGCGGCGTTTACCGAGAAATATTCGGCAGCCCGGTCCTGCCGCTTGCGCTTGACCGCGGCCAGCCGTTCGAGATCACGCTCGACCTGCGGATCGGCGCCGCGGATGCCGGAAACCAGCCTCAGCACGAAATCGCGCGAGGAGTCGGAATCCGATAGCCGGAAGAACGCCCACGAGCCCTCCTGGTAGCGGCCGATCAGCCCTGCCTCCAGCAGCAATTTCAAATGGCGCGAGACGCGCGGCTGCGATTGGCCGAGGATTTCGGTGAGATCGGACACGGTCAGATCGCCGCGCGACAGCAGCGCCAATATGCGCAGCCGGCTGGATTCGGCAGCCGCCTTCAATGTATCTACCATCGTGTCGAGAGCGACATGCATGCGAGCATTCTCTTTGAAAAGATATAAACATATGTTTATGTCGGTTTTGATAGGCTTGCAAGTGCTATGTCGCTTCCGGACAAGAAAATGACGCATGCGTGGCGGACCGCGCAAGGCCGCAGGCATGATCGAGGCGAGACCCATGTTCGAAACGCGCAGCGGCGAAAAGCTTCTGGAAACCGACCCGGCAACGATGCCGCCGGATGGCCATGTCGTCTTCATCGGCCGCATCGCTTCGCCTTGGGTCACGCGGGAGACCTGCCCCAAGAACATGAAGGCAGCGCGGGAGACGGGACAGCCGGCGGTTCTCACGATCGATCCGCTCTATCGGGGCGGCCTGCTTGGGCTGGAACGCGCCAGCCACGTGATCGTCCTGTCCTGGCTGCACCATGCGCCGCGGCAACTGATTATCCAGAAACCCCGCCATGCCACGGAGCCGAAAGGCGCCTTTTCGCTGCGCTCCCCTGCCCGGCCGAATCCTGTCGGACTGCATGTCGCCAAGCTCGTCGCACTCGACATCGACACCGGCCGCGTCGAGCTTGACGCCATCGACGTGCTCGATGGCACGCCGGTCATCGACATCAAGCCCTATTTCGCCTCGACCGATGCCTTCGCCGAGGCGACCATGGCTGGGCGGAACGAGACGTCCAGATCGGACGAGCAGTGAGCGCCCCGACCGGCCGCCGCCGCGCCATCGCCAAGACGCTGACAGCGCTTCTGCCGCTGGCGCCTTATGCCGACATGGAAAAGATCCGTGCCGATGCCGGCGCCGTGCACATGAAGAGCTTGCCGCCGAGCATTGCCGTGTGGCTGGCGACGATTGCGCATATTCGTCACGCCCACACCGACTACGAAAAGCTGCTGGCCGACGGCTATGACCGCGATTCCGCGCGCTTCTTCGTCATCGAACAAACCAACATCGTGCTGACCCGCTGGCGTGCCACCCGTCTGCTCGACGATGAGGATGAGGCGTAGAGGATGGGTTCTGCGGCGCCCCCTCTGTCCCGCCGACGTCAGGTCGGCAACAAAAAACCCGCCTCGGGAGGCGGGTCGTTGGAGCCAATTGGCACCATACGTAAATTAGTAGCATAGCTGCCGGCACAAAGCAAGAACAAAGTTTGCTCGCCTTCAGCGTTGAATCGCGACTTCGTTTCAGCTTGGGTTTTGAGAGGTCGAGGGACAGTGCCCCTCTGCCCTGCAGGATATAGGGGTACGAAGGAACGCGGCTTCGACTGGCAACACCGCCTTGCCTGGACTCACCTTCAGGCCCGGTAAATCCACTGCTCGGGCACGCGCACCGATATCTCCTCGCCGGCGGCGATCGTGCCGGGCTTCTCGACCCAGGCGACGAGGCCGCGCAAGCGCTTCGCCGCTTTCGGGAACAGCAGCGCGCCGGCCTCGTGGTCGGCCATCCCGGCATTTTCGGCGACCGATCGCCCGGCGATCCTGCAAGGCCCATTCTGCGCGTCGATCTTGACGGTCGTGCCGCCTTTGAAGAACAGCAGCGAGCCGGATGGCAGCATCGAGAGGTGCGGCAGGCCTTCGATCAGGAGATTGGCGCCGATCCATTCCGGCTTGATCGCGGTAATGCCCATCCGTTCGGCAACGATTGCGAGTTCGTCCGCTGCCACGATCGACAATTGCCGCTCGTTGCGTATCTCGGTGCCGCGCGGATACCAGGGTTCCCGCCCGCCGGAGCGCCGCGTCGTGCCGGCATGGAAATCGCCCTCGATACCGTCGAAACCGAGCTGCAGTGCATCCACCGCTCGCGTCTCAAAACGATCGAATGGTGCGAGATAGAGCGCCGTCACCCTGGCGGCGAGTTTTCGCGCCGGCACGATCTCGACCGGATTTTCGGTTGCGGGAAACAGATCCGGCATTGGTTTCATTCCTAGCGACGGGATGCAATTAGCCGAAGTCGATTTATGGGGTCCAGTCGAAAGCGTTGATGCTCCAATCAAGGCGGCTGATACGGGGCGGCACCACCAGCTTCCTGGTTGAATCAGCCCTTGCAAAAGCGTGCCGCATTGCTGCCGCGCTGCATCGGTTGATAATATCGATCAGGTCAAGCCTGCAGAGGTTATCATGCATCCCGCATCGGCAATCGCACAGCTCTGGCTGCTCTGGGTTATCTCATGGGCCGCGGCCGCCTTCTGGGCCGACCGGGTGAAAAAACGCGCCGGCTTTAGGGCGGAACTGCCCTACCGGGCGGTGCTGGTGGTCGGCACGATCCTGCTCTTCATCCCGGCGCACGGTTATGCCGGCTCGCTGAGGCTTTGGACGCCGAACCTTGCCGAAGCGTGGATCTGCGTCGCCCTGATTGCCGCCGGCCTGGCATTTGCCTGGTGGGCGCGGCTGCATCTCGGCCGCCTGTGGTCGGGCACGGTCACCGCCAAGGCAGAGCACCGCGTCATCGACAGCGGCCCCTACCGGCTGGTCCGCCACCCGATCTACACCGGGCTGCTTCTGGCAATCCTCGCCACCATGGCGGCGAAAGGCACCCTCTGGGGCGTTGCCGGTGCCATCGTTCTCACCGCCGGCATCGTCATGAAGGCAAGGCTGGAGGAACGTTTTCTGCGCGGCGAACTGGGTAGCTCTTACGACGACTATGCCAGGCGCGTTCCGATGCTGGTGCCGTTCGCGCCGAGCTAATGCATGTCGCCCAAAAGCATGCCCTCGGGCTTGAACCGAGGGTGCACAGCGGTTTTGGGACAACGACATGCATAAAACAAAAATCTAAAGCATGCGTAACAGCGCGCCGCCGATCGAGTAGCCGGCGCCGAAGGCGCAGAGCAGGCCGTAGTCGCCGGCCTTCATATCGGCATGGTTCTCCGACAGGGCGATGATGGCACCGGCGGCGGCGGTGTTGCCGAGGCGCTCCAGCACCATCGGCGCGCGGTCATGGTCGACGTCATGGCCGAACGACAGTTTCAGGATCATGGCGTTCATCCGCGCATTGGCCTGATGCAGCCAGAAGCGCCGGATCGCTTGCGGCGTCAGCCCGTGCTCGGCCAGGAATTCGACGATGAACTTGTGGCCGGCGACGGTGACTTCCTTGAACACCTTGTTGCCGATCTGCTTGATCAGATTGCCTTCCAGATCGATCATGTATGGATCGTCCTGGGTGGCGCGGGTGTAATAACCGAGATTGGTGCGGATGCTGTTCGACATCTGCGTCCAGGTGCGCGTGTCGAGCACCTCGAAGCGCCCCGGCCGCTTCTCGCCCTGCGCGAGCCCCTCGACGATCATCGACACGGAAGCGTCGCCGAAGATGAAATGCGTCTGCCGGTCGCGAAAATTGAGATGCCCGGTGATGATCTCCGGCGTCGTCACCAGCACGCGTTTATGCGCCCCTGCCCGCACCAGATTGACCGCGATGTGCAACGCCGCCGCCGCCGAAGAGCAGCCAAGCCCCATATCGAAGCCGGCGCCTTTCGTCCCTAGCGCCTGCTGCATTTCGATGGCGATCGCCGGATAGGGCCGCTGATGGTGCGAGGCCGAGCAGATCACCAGGTCGATATCCCCAGGTTTCAGCCCGGCATGATCGAGCGCCTTGCTGGCCGAGGCGATGCCGAACTCGGCCTCCAGCGACAGCGCATCGTCGGGCCGCGCCGGGAAACGCGGCGCCATACGGGTCGGGTCGAGGATGCCCTCCCGTTCGATGACATGGCGGGTCTGGACGCCCGAGGCATGGACGATGAAGGCACTGTCCGATTTCTGCAGCAGCGGCTCGCCCGAGACCTCGCGGCGGACGTTCTCCATGTCCACCCAGCTGTTGAAGCTGGCGACGAGTTCCTCATTGGTGATCGAAGCTTCGGGGATCTCAACGCCGATGCCGCTGATGATGACGCGATGCATTTCCAGTTCGTCCCGTGCGCAGGCGTTGCGGCTTCATGTCGACGCCGCAAAAAGCTCGGCGCAACCTCTTTTGCACCTAGCCAGTTTATGCCGGCTTAAATCAAGTCCCTGGAAACAGTCTTTACCAGGCGCAGAGCTTGGTATTGGTCTGCGGGTTGTTCCAGCAGGCACCGTCATCGCGGCTGCGCACGAATTGCCCGGGCAGCGGCACGTTGCGGCGGCCGAGATTGACATAGCCATAGGCAAAACCCGGCCCGTCGATCTCCAGGACGTAAGTTGGATAGCCCGGCGCCGAGATGCGAAAGCTGCCGGCATCGTCCAGCGCCCGGTAGCTGCAGGAGAAATAGCCGTCGTCGCTGGTGAAGCAGCGCGCTCGCTTGGCCTGCGCCGATATCGAAAAGGCAAGCACAGCGGCCGCACAAATACTGCCGCCGAAAACTATCTTTTTCAGTGTCATCATCCACCCCCCATGGCCCATGAAGGGCCGTTATCCCTGCCCCAGCGAGATGCGCATGACGGCCAAAGCCGGTCAAGCATCCGCCATGCACTGTTTTTGGGTGTGACCAAAACTTTCTAAGAGACTGTTTCGAAATTCGTTCTGGCGAGTCATATGGTGGTGGTTTCGAGAACCGGAGCGCAGCGGACATTTAGGTCCGTGAGCACCGGAAGCGCAGAAAACGCCATCAGATGGCCGCCAGAGTAGAATTTCCAAACGGTCTCTACGCCACGATGAAGATACGGGGAAAGCGCAGCAATACCTTGCCGCTTGCCGTTTTCGGATAGGCTTCGCTGATCCTGGCCGTGTAGCGCTTCAGGAAAAGGAGCCGCTCGTTCTCGTCGAGCGGATCGAGGAACGGCTTCAACCCGGTCGACTTCACCCATTCGACGATCGCCTCGGCATCGGCCAGCGGATGGTTGTAGATCGTGTGCCAGATATCGAGCCGATCCGAGAATGGCGACAAAAGGTCGTAGTAGAACGCGACCGGCGGCAGCGGCGCGCGGGCCGCGCGCTCGAGCTTTTCGGCAAACGGCATCTCGGCCGCGGTCTCCCGCATCAGCCGGTGCGAAGGCTCGGCCATATTGTCCGGCATCTGCACGGCAAGCGCGCCGCCGGGCGCCAGAAATCCCATCAGCCGCTGGAAGACCGCCGGATGCTCCGGCAGCCACTGAAACACCGCATTTGCAAAGATCACGTCGACCGGTTCGGCCGGCTGCCACGTCGCCGCATCCGCCAAGCCAAAGCTGACGCCGGGAAGGCGCGCCTTGGCCTTCTCGATCATGTCGGGCGAGGTATCGAAGCCGCTGATCTGCGCCTGCGGCCAGCGCTCGACCAGCAATTCGGTCGAATTGCCCGGCCCGCAGCCAATATCGACAACCCGGCGCGGTTCCTGAACCGGCACCTGCGCAAGGAGATCGCGCGCTGGGCGAGTGCGCTCATCCTCGAATTTGAGATATTGGGCGGCGGACCAGTCTGGTCTCACCTTCGCGACGGTATTCATCGATAGACCTCGCGACGGTCGCCGACTTGAACCACCCAAATTGCGACGGCGCTATCGTCGATCCTTGTCAGAATTCGGAATGAACCCACACGATATTTCCAGAGGCCCGCAAGCGGTCCTGTTAGCGCTTCGCCAAGTTCGCGTGGATTATCGCGCGGGGCGAGCCTGTTTTCCAGGAAGTCGACAATCCGACGCTGATCGGACCTTTGCAATCTGGAGATATCCTTCAGTGCGCGCTTCTCGACACGAATTGTCCACACGATCAACCGTCACTGCGGTCGCTTGCATCGTCCAATCCCAGTCGTTCCTTAACTTCGGCCAGAGAAAGCCATTCACCTTCACCATCGTTAAGGCGCTCGAGGGCGATTAGTCCGTCCTCCAAATCCTGAATTTGCTCGACAATGGCCTCAACGACTACGTCGTGTTTTGTCCGGCCAGTTTTCCTTGCCACGATCTCGAGGCGTTTTTCCAGCGCGGTCGGAAGTTCCACATTAAGCATGTTTGTCTCCTTCCGGTAATTCTACGAGCAGCCTGGAATGCTTGCAACCAATCCGTTCCCTACCTCGTCAGCCGCTTATACGTCATCCTGTGCGGGTTGACCGCTTCTGGGCCGAGGCGGCGGATCTTGTCCTGCTCGTAATCCTCGAAATTGCCTTCGAACCATTCGACATGGCTGTCGCCCTCGAAGGCGAGGATGTGCGTCGCCAGGCGATCGAGGAACATGCGATCGTGCGAGATGATGACGGCGCAGCCGGCGAAACTCTCGAGCGCGTCTTCAAGTGCGGCCAGCGTTTCGGTATCGAGATCGTTGGTCGGTTCGTCGAGCAGCAGCACGTTGCCGCCGGTCTTCAGCATCTTGGCCAGATGCACGCGGTTGCGCTGCCCGCCGGACAGGTTGCCGACCTTTTGCTGCTGGTCGCCGCCGCGGAAATTGAACGACGCGCAATAGGCGCGGGTATTGGCTTCGAACTTGCCGAGCTTGACCACTTCGGCGCCGCCCGAAATCTCTTCCCAGACGGTCTTGGTCGGGTCGAGTGCGTCGCGGCTCTGATCGACATAACCGAGCTTGACCGTCTCGCCGACGCGGATGGTGCCGGCGTCCGGCTTTTCCTGGCCGGTGATCATGCGGAACAGCGTCGTCTTGCCAGCGCCGTTCGGGCCGATGACGCCGACGATGCCGCCCGGCGGCAGCTTAAATTCGAGATCGTCGATCAAAAGCGTGTCGCCAAAGCCCTTCGACAGGCCCTCGACCTCGATCACCACATTGCCGAGCCGTTCGCCATGCGGAATGACGATCTGGGTGTCGCTCGGACGCCGCTTGTCGGCTGCATCCAGCAGATCCTGGAACGCCTGGATACGGGCTTTCGACTTGGTCTGCCTTGCCTTCGGGCTGGACTGGATCCACTCGCGCTCGCGGCCGATCGCCCGCTGGCGCGCATCGTCCTCGCGGCCCTCCTGCTTGAGGCGCTTGGCCTTGGCTTCGAGATATTTGGTGTAGTTGCCTTCGTACGGGATACCGCGGCCGCGATCGAGCTCGAGGATCCAGCCGGTGACGTTGTCGAGGAAGTAGCGATCGTGGGTGATGATCATCACCGCGCCCGGATAGGCGCGCAGATGCTTTTCCAGCCACGCCGTCGTCTCGGCGTCGAGATGGTTGGTCGGCTCGTCAAGCAGCAGAAGGTCGGGCTGGCGCAGCAGTAGCTGGCAGAGCGCGACGCGGCGGCGCTCGCCGCCCGACAGCTTGGTGACATCGGCCTCCTTGGGCGGGCAGCCGAGCGCCTCCATCGCCATCTCGACCTGCTGTTCGAGATCCCACAGGTTGAGCCGGTCCATCTCGTCCTGCAGCTTGGCCGACTCGTCCGCCGTCTCGTCGGAATAGTTCATCATCAATTCGTTGTAGCGCTCGATGATGGCGGTCTTGGCGGCGACGCCTTCCATGACGTTCTCGAACACGTTCTTGTTCGGATCGAGCGCCGGCTCCTGCGCCAGGTAACCGACGGTAGCGCCTTCGGCCAGCCAGGCCTCGCCGCTCCACTCCTTGTCGATGCCGGCCATGATCTTGAGGATCGTCGACTTGCCGGCGCCGTTGGGGCCGAGGATGCCGATCTTGGCGTCCGGGTAGAAGGACAGATGAATGTTCTCGAGCACCTTCTTGGTGCCGTAGGCCTTGTTGAGGCCGGCCATGTGATAGATGAACTGGCGTGCCACGCGCGCTTTCCCTGAAAAGTCGACTGATGTCGGATTGAATGGAAGTTGGGCGCTATGTAAGCGATGCGGCCCCGAACGGCAAACAGTTTTGGTCCCAAGCGGTTTTGGTCGCACCCGCAAACGCTTAGCCGCTTCATTTCGTGCCGGCGCCCGGGCGAAAGCTCCGGTTAACCATTCCGCGTCAAAACAGTGTTGGATGGGAAATCGCTGGCAGCCGCGATTTCGGGGAGAGAGATCGGGCCGTGCTGAACAGTTTCCTGCTTTTTGCCGAAGCGGTTCTCTATTTCGGCATCATGGTCACGCTTTTCCGGTTCAGGGGCCGCATCGGCCTCGGCGTCTTTGTTTGCGCCCTTGGCGTCATGCATTTCCTGGAAACCTATCTCGCCAGCGTCTTCTACGTCGCGCTGCCGTTCGGCATGGTGTCGCCGGGTTCGGCCGTGCTGTTTTCCGGCAAGCTGGTCATGCTTCTCCTGCTCTACATCAAGGAGGACGCGGCAACCGTCCGCCAGCCGATCTACGGCCTGCTGCTCGGCAATACTCTGATGATCGGGCTCGTGCTGATCCTGCGCCTGCACGACATCGCACCGCTGCCCGACGGCAAGCTTCCCGACATCGGCTTTATCGACGAGATGGGCTGGCTGATGGTGTGGGGCACGACGCTGCTGTTCGTCGACGCCATCCTGATCATCCTGCTCTATGAAAAGCTCGGTAAATATCTGCGCAAGGCGCTTTTCACCCGCATCCTGGTCTCCGTCGCCTGCGTGCTCACCTTCGACCAGGCAGGTTTTTTCACGGCGCTGCATTTCGTCACCGGTGCGCCGGTCGCAGTGTTCTTCGGCGGCTGGTTCGCCAAGATGGCAGCGGCCTTGGTCTACAGCACCATGCTGGTCGCCTATATCAGGTGGTTCGAGGCGCGGCAGGTGCCGGCGCCGCGCGGGCTTTCCGACATTTTCGACACGCTGACCTATCGCGAGCGCTATGAGGCGCTGGTCGAGCATGTCGGTCGCGACGGCCTCACCGGCCTGCTGCACAGGGGGCGCTTCGACAGCGATGGCGAGGCCGCCGTTGCTGCCAGTCTGCGCACCGCCAGGCCGCTCAGCCTGCTGATCATTGATGTCGACCACTTCAAATCGATCAACGACCGCTTCGGCCATGCCGAGGGCGACAAGGTGCTGAAAGCCCTGGCGATTTTGCTTGGCGAACTTGTCGGGACCGAAGATCAATTGTTCAGGATCGGCGGTGAGGAATTCGCCATCCTTGGCTGGCGTCCGCAGCCGCTTGCCAGACTGCTGGGCGAAACCGTCAGGCAAGCGGTCAAGACGTCCGCAAGCACCAGCCGGTTCGACATCACCATCAGCGCCGGCATCTCGACGGTCAGCGAGACCACCCGTTGCCTTGCCGATCTCTTCGCGCTGGCCGACCAGCGTCTCTACAAGGCCAAATCGACGGGGCGCGATCGCGTTGTCGGCGAACCGGGCGGCAACGAAGCAGACGGGCGCAACACGTGGACCAGGCCGGAGCGCAGCGCCGGCGCGTAACGCTACTCTGGCCTTTGCTTGGGGCAATCAGGATTTGCGCCGCTGCCATGCGCCGATCGCAACCGAAACCGCCATCAGCGCGATCGCCAGCCATTTCAACGCGGTAATAATCGGACCAGCATCGATGTCGTAGGCAATGAACAGAAGGATGCCCGGCACCAGCAGGCCGCAGAGCACGAGCGTGATCCGGTTGATCTGCCATGACACTTTTGCGGCAAGCGCCTGGTCGCCGGGCACGGCGACAAGCGCGGCGTGCAGCGACTTCGGCGCGACCAGCGCGGTCGAAAGACGCAGCGAAACCGGCAGGCCTATGCCGATGATCAGCAAGGCGCATGCCGCCAGGAGCAGCGAAAACTTGAGCGCACTGGTTTCGGCCGGTACCGGGAACAGCAGCTCCGCCATCGGCAGGAAGACACAGAAGATCCCGAGCGCCGCAATGGCGATGAAGATCGCCGCGTTGACCAGCGTGAACAATTGGTACGTGCCGCCGCCGACGGGTTTGGCGAGCGTGGTCATGCGCACCCACTCGACTTCGGTGTAGGAAAAGCCCGGCCACTCCATATGGCCGTCGCGGATCGCCGTCATGCCCTTGGCCCAGAACGCCAGCCGCGCCAGCGCGCCGCCCGTCATGCCACTCATCGCCACCCCCCTGCGAATGATACCCAGGGATCATACCATCCCCGGTGCAAAGCGACAGTCGCGTTCGGCCTGTTTACTGGAACCCGACGGCATCGACCGTGCCCTTCGGGCAGCCGGCCTTGGTTGTTGGCGCCGAGGCTAGCAGCAGGGCACCTAGCGAAGCGTTCGAAGCGATCGGGCCGGTAAGGCCGAGCGTCAGCTCGCCGATCAGCCGCCTGCCGTTCGAAGGATCGACCACGCAGGACACACGGACCCGGTCGCCCGCGCCTTTGCCGAAGGCGCTGTCGAAGGTGCTGCGGATCTGATCGGACGTGAGCTGCTTGCCGATGTTCTTGGTGAAGAGATCGCGCACCGGCGACGCGTTCACCGCGCGCATCAGGTTCAAGGCGTCGGCGAAATACTCCTGCTGGCTCTTGCCGTAGCAGGTGCCGTGCTTGATCCATTCATGCCTTTCGAGGGCGGATGCGGTGCCCGGCATCACCTGGTCGAGTTCCGCTCGCGTTTTCGGGTCAAGGGTGACCACCGGCAAGTCTCGCCAGTGCGCAGGATCGTCGTTCGCCTTGTCGCTTGCCGCGACCTGGCAATAGAAATTTCCGTTCGGCTGCGGCCACAATCCATGCAAGGTGAAGTGGGTCGCATCGAAACCGGCGGCGGTCTGCGTCCGGCATTCAGTCTTGCCGGATTTGGTCTCGCAGAAAGCCGGCTGCCAGCTCAGCGCGAAGACATATTCCGGCTTTCCGGACGCCGATGGCTTGTTCGGCTCGGCAGGCGCCGGTGCAGCCGGCATCGTCGACGCGCTGCCGCCCGAAACATGGCCGCAGCTGATCTTGACCCAGCGGCGCTCCGGATCGGCGCCCGGCACGCGGATGAGATAGTGCGTTGGTGCGTCCTTGTTGCCGGCCAGGAGATCATAGCTCTGGCCAGCCGCGGTCGAGACATTGCCGGGGTTCTTGCCGTTCTTGATCGCCTGCGTCGCCGGACAGGCGAAATCAGCAACGAAAGAGCCGGTCATCTTCACATCGGCCCGCGCCACGCTTGTGCCAGCAAACGCAAGAAACACCGCCCCCCATATCGCCCAAATCCGCATTCCGGCACTCCTCATGATTCACGCCGCAAGCTAGAAACTTGCGACATGTCAGAATTACGATTTGTTTCGCCGGCCGCAAAAAAACAATCGCCAGCGCATTGAGACGGGTCCCGCGTGGTCGATCAGGATCCGCCCGCCTCCACCCGTTCTGTCAGGGTGCGCAGCAGATCAAGCGAGGCTTTTAGCGCGTCGGCGTCCATACCCTCCGAAACGCGGTTCGCCCAAACATGCTGGCGTGTGCCGATATTCTTGACCGCTGCCCGGCCGGCATCGGTTATCGACAACAGCTTGGCGCGGCGATGCGCGGGGTTGTCGGCGTAGGCGGCAAGCCCCTCCGCAGCCAGTATGTCGGCCAGCCGCTGTACGCTCTGACGGGCGAGGCCCATGTCGCGAGCGATGTCGGCCACGGATTTCGGCTCCTTCAAAACCGCACCCAAAACCTGCCAGCGCGCTGCCGTCAGCCCGGTTGGAGCGGCCAGCCGGTCGGCCGCATCCAGAAAACTGCCGTTCATCCTGAACACGGCAAGCACCAGATCGGTGAGCACATTTGCGGCTTCGGTCCTGGTCGTCATTTCTGGCCGGCCTCGATGGTCGCGACGAAATTGTTGACGGCTTCGGCTACCACCTCGGGCTTGTCAAGCATCACCCAATGGCCGCTGACTGCCACGATCTGGCGCGGAATGTCCGTGCGCAGCCGGTAGAGCGCGGCTGGAGTGTCACTGGCCTCGGTAGCCAATACGAACATCGGCCCGCGATACGCATTGAGTGCCGGCTCCGGGTTCCATTCGGCCAGTGCCTTGCCGACACCTGCCCTCGCCGCCGGATCGACCACTGCCGCATCGGCCAGAACACGCTGGCGAACAGCCGCGTTAGGGCCGGCAATCGACGTGTAATAGGCGTTCAGGACATCGCGGCCTTGCGGACCGGCCAGATCGCGGACAAAGCCGTCACGAATCGCCTGCGGCAGCGCACGAGGATCGGTCGCCGGGTCGACGAGCAAGACACCGGCGACCCGGTCGGCATGGCTGGCGGCATAAGCGAGCGCCACGCCACCGCCGCCGCTGTGCGCGACAATGAGAAACCGCTTCAGGCCAAACGCGTCGGCCACGGCACCGACATCCATTGCACGGCCGTCATAGCCATAGTCACCGTCCTGCGCCGGCGCGGAGGCGCCATGGCCGCGAAAATCGAAGGCTACCGCCTCGCGGCCTTCGACGGAGAGCTGCATTACCCGGTCCCAGTGGGAAGCGCGGCTGCAATCTCCATGCAGGAACATGATCGGCAGGCCATTGCCGGAGTTGATCCTATAAGTGGCAAGCTTGCCTTGTGGGCCCGGAACGGTGGACGTCATCATGGTCATCTCCCTGGTTTCCTGACTGAACGCAGCAATCCCTGGCAGCAGGGTGGCCGTCGTAAAGGCGAGGCTCGCCAGCAAGATTGCACGCCGCGAAATGGCCCGGTGGTTTTCATAGTCATACCCCCAATCTGCTGCCGATCATTTGACAGTATGCTGTCATATAATCACATTGACAGCATACTGTCAACTACCGTCGAATGGGTACACTACGTCCCTTGACGTCGATCGCTGCGTCGCCCAACAGTCGCCGACGGGAGCGAGACATGCCATTTGACGAGCAGAGGATGCTGGCATCGCCGACCGGCGCCGGGCTGAACCTCTATGTGAAAAACGCCGTCGGCGAGCCGCGGGCAGTCATCCAGATCAATCACGGGCTGGCCGAACACGCCGCGCGCTATGCCCGCTTCGCCGATTTCCTCGGCGCGCGCGGCTACCAGGTCTACGCGCACGACCACCGTGGCCACGGCGCTACCAAGGCACCCGACGCGCCACCTGGCAGGTTCGCCGATGCGGATGGCGGTGCCAAGGTCATCGCCGATGTCGCCGCCGTCCACGATCTGATCGCCAGGGAACGGCCTAGCCTGCCGGTCATCGTCTTCGGCCATTCCTTGGGCGCGTCGGTCGCGCTGAACTTTGTCCTCCGCCACTCGGCGCGCATCCATGCCGCCGCAATCTGGAACGGCAATTTCTCGGCCGGCCTGCTCGGCCAAATCGCGCTGGGCATGCTTGGCTGGGAAAAGTTCCGGCTTGGCTCAGACGTGCCGTCGCGCCTGCTGCCCCAGCTGACATTCCGGGCCTGGGGCAAGGCCGTGCCCAATCACCGGACGCCGTTCGATTGGCTGTCGCGCGATGCCGTTGAAGTCGAGAAATACATCGCCGACCCGCTTTGCGGCTGGGATGCGTCGGTGTCGATGTGGCAGGACATCGTCAAGATGACGCTGCATTGCGGCAGCGACCGCAATTTTTCCGGCGTGCGGCGCGACCTGTCCGTCAACCTGGTCGGAGGCGAGCAGGATCCGGCCTCGGATGGCGGCAAGGCGGTCAGCCATCTTGCCGGCCGGATGCACATGATGGGTTTTTCGAATCTCGTTTCAAAGGTTTACGCCGAAACCCGCCACGAAAGCCTGAACGAGATCAACCGAGACATCATCATGGAGGATTTTGCCGCCTGGGCCGACCGCGTGCTGAGGGCACAGCGATACTTGGCCCATTGCAAGGGCCGTGACAGCGGCGCGCGGGGTTGATAGAGGCTGCGCTTTCGATCAACCATGGTGATCCATGACTGAGCCTCCGCTCAAAGGCATTCGCGTCATCGAACTCGCACGCATCCTCGCCGGGCCATGGGCCGGGCAGCTGCTTGCCGACCTCGGCGCAGACGTGATCAAGGTCGAGAGCCCGGACGGCGGCGACGACACCCGCAAATGGGGACCGCCCTTCGTCATCGGCCATGACGGCGAGAACCTGTCGGCCGCTTATTACCATTCCTGCAACCGCGGCAAGCGCTCCATCGCCATCGATTTCTCGACGCCCGAGCGCGCCGAGACGGTGCGCCGGCTGGTCGCGACATCGGACGTGCTGATCGAAAACTTCAAGGTCGGCGGACTGAAGAAATACGGCCTCGACTATGACAGCCTGAAGAAAATCAACCCGCGGCTGATCTATTGCTCGATCACCGGTTTTGGCCAGTCGGGACCGTATGCGCCGCGCGCCGGCTATGATTTCATCATCCAGGCCATGGCCGGCATGATGTCGATCACCGGCGAAGCCGGCCGCGAACCGCAAAAGGCGGGCGTCGCTATTTCAGATGTTTTCACCGGGCTTTATTCGGTCATCGCCATCCAGGCGGCGCTTCGCCATGCCGAGAAGACCGGCGAAGGCCAGCATATCGACATGGCGCTCTACGACACCCAGATCTCGACGCTCGGCAACCAGAACCTCAACTATCTCGTCTCCGGACAGTCGCCAGTGCAGATGGGCAATGCGCATATGAACATCGCGCCCTACGAAGTGGTGCCGGTGAAAAATGGCCACATCATCCTGGCGGTCGGCAATGACGGCCAGTTCGCAAAGTTCTGCGCTGCCGTCGGCCTCGACGAGCTCGCGTCGAACCCTGACTTCGCCACCAATCCCGCCCGCGTCGCCAACCGGGCAAAGCTGCGCGGGCATATAATCGAGGCGCTGAAGACCTTCGATCGCGACCCGCTGCTGGCCAGGCTCGAAGCCGCCGGCGTCCCAGCCAGCCCGATCAACAACATCGGCCAGATGTTTGCCGACCCGCAGACGATCGCGCGCGGCATGCGGCTCGACCTCGATGACGGCCATGGCAATCTCTTGCCCTCGGTGCGGGCGCCGATGGTCATGTCCGGCACGCCGCTGGTCTATGAGCGTCCGTCACCGCGTCTCGGCGAACACACCGAAGAAATCCTTGCCGAACTGGAGAGGTCAGGAAAATGAAGACCGGCGGACAACTCATCGTCGATGCGCTCGAAGCCAACGGAACGGACCGTATCTATTGCGTACCTGGCGAATCCTATCTGGCGGTGCTCGACGCGCTGCATGATTCACCGATCCGCACCATCGTCTGCCGCCAGGAGGGCGGTGCCGCGATGATGGCCGACTGCCATGGCCGCCTGACCGGCAAGCCCGGCATCTGCTTCGTCACCCGCGGCCCAGGCGCCACCAATGCCTCGGCCGGCATCCACATCGCCATGCAGGATTCGGTCCCCCTCATCCTGTTCATCGGCCAGGTCGCCAGCCACGCCAAGGGGCGCGAGGCCTTCCAGGAGGTCGACTATGTCAGGTTCTTCGGCGACATCGCCAAATGGGTGATCGAGATCGACGACGCCGCACGCATCCCCGAATTCGTCACACGCGCCTTTGCGGTGGCGACGTCCGGCCGCCCGGGCCCGGTCGTCATCTCGCTGCCCGAGGACATGCTGACCAGCCTCGCCGAGGCACCGGAAGCCCGGCATTACACCCCTGTCGAGACGCGGCCTGGCGAAGCCGAGCTCGACGCGCTGGACGAGCTGCTCAACAAGGCAAAGCGGCCCTTCGTCATCCTTGGTGGTACGCGCTGGGATGCGCAGGCCGTTGCACAGATGCGGACGATAGCCGAAGCGTGGTCGCTGCCGGTCGGCTGCTCCTTCCGCCGCCAGATGCTGTTCGACCATCTCCACCCGAACTATGCCGGCGATGTCGGCATCGGCATCAATCCCAAAGTAGCAACCGCCATCAAGCAGGCCGATCTTGTACTGCTGATCGGCGGCCGCATGGGCGAGATGCCGTCATCCGACTACACGCTGCTGAAGAGCCCCTACCCCGACCAAACGCTGGTCCATATCCATGCCGACGCCGGCGAACTCGGCCGCGTCTACCGGCCGGCGCTGGCGATCAATGCCTCGCCTGCCGCTTTCGTCGAAGCCTTTGCCAAACACAAGCCGACCGCAACGCCGGTGTGGGCGGCGGAGGCAGCGAAGCTGCACGCCGCCTATCTCGACTGGTCGACGCCTCCGGAGAGCGGCCCCGGCGCCGTGCAGATGGGGCCGATCATGAATTATCTGGAAACGATGCTGCCGGACGACGCCATCCTCGCCAACGGCGCCGGCAACTACGCCACCTGGGTACATCGTTACCATCGCTTCCGGCGTTTCGGCACGCAGGCAGCACCCACGTCAGGCTCAATGGGTTACGGCACGCCGGCGGCGGTCGCCGCCAAGCAGCTTTTCCCCGACCGCGACGTGATCGCCTTCGCCGGTGACGGCTGTTTCCTGATGAACGGCCAGGAATTCGCCACCGCCGTGCAATACGGGCTGCCGATCATCGTCATCGTCGTCAACAATGGCATCTACGGTACAATCCGCATGCATCAGGAGCGCGAATATCCCGGCCGTGTCGTCGCCACCGATCTGCGGAATCCCGATTTTGCGGCGTTGGCCCGCGCCTATGGCGGTCATGGCGAAACGGTCGAGACGACAGCCGACTTCGCGCCGGCCTTCGAACGCGCGCGCGCCAGCGGCAAGCCGTCGATTGTCGAGATCAGGCTCGACCCCGAGGCCATTACGCCGACCCGGACGATGACGCAAATACGCGACAAGTCGTAATCCAACGGAAAGGGCGGTCGTCCGCCCCTTCCGTCGGCGGAATGGCTTGCGCTACATCGTCGCCGCCGCCTTCTCGATCTGCCCGCGGATCTCCCCGTCCGGATTTTTCTTGGTATGGATGTTGACGTAGTATTTGCCGGCCTCAAGATCGGTGGCCTGGGCATCGGTCAATGTCGCCGAACCCTTGATCGGGCTCTTCAGCTTGCCTTCGAACGGCACCACCGGATCGGCGCTTTGACCCTTTGCCGCCGGGCCGTGAATATGTGCGGCCGTCGCCGGCCCGCTGAGGCCGGAATATCTCACCGTCCAGCTGAGTTTCTTGGTGGCGGTGTTGAACCTGAGCGTGGCGGTGCCCTTGCCCTTCGTGGTGACGGGCGGGCTCTGCTGAGCACCATCGAGCGTCGCCGTCATCTTTATAGTTTCGGCCAGGGCCGGTGAAGCAGAGAAGATGGCTGCAGAAATGGCCAGCGCCGAAAGCATCGGCGTGAAGGACTGGATGCGCATGGAAAACCTCCGTTGTGACACCCTTGAGGCGGATGCACTGGCACAACGATTTTGCGAGCGGATGTTTCCGCCGGTAACGTTCATTTTACATCCCACTAAAAAGGGGCGGTCGCCCGCCCCTTTTCGTCTTCCAGCAGAGCCTGCTTGATAGCTCTATTTGATGGCCTTATCGGTGATCGCCGTCGTGTAGGCGCCGGTAGGCTCCTTGCTGATGATCTTCTGGTCAAGCAGCGCCTTGGCGGTGCGCTCGTAGGTCGCCGGATCGAGCTTGCCATCGGCATTGTCGATCAGCTTGGCGACTTCGCCCATCATCCGCTTCTGGTGGTTCTCGTCCTGGCCGCCATTGTCCATGACGATGCCCGCCGCCTCGTCGGAATTGTCGACGGCGTATTTCCAGCCCTTCATCGAAGCGCGCACGAAACGCACCATCTTGTCCTCGAAGGCCGGATCCTTGAGCTTGTCCTCCAATGCATAGAGCCCGTCTTCGAGCAGATCGTTGCCCATGGCGGAATAGTTGAAGACGGTCAGCTCTTCCGGCTTGTAGCCGGCGTCGATGAGCTGCCAGTACTCGTTATAGGTCATGACCGAAATGCAATCCGCCTGCTTCTGGATCAGCGGCTGCACGTCGAAGCTCTGCTTGAGCACGGTGACACCGTCCGGCCCGCCGTCGGTCTTGAGGCCAAGCTTGTTCATCCAGGCATAGAACGGATATTCATTGCCGAAGAACCAGACGCCCAGCGTGTGGCCCTTGAAGTCGGCTTCCGTCTTGATCGGGCCGTCCTTCGGGCAGACCAGCTCCATGCCGGCCTTCTTGAACGGCTGGGCGATGTTGACCAGCGGCACGCCCTTTTCGCGCGCAGCCAGCGCACCGCCCATCCAGTCGACGATGACGTCGGCGCCGCCGCCGGCAATAACCTGCTCGGGTGCGATGTCCGGGCCGCCGGGCTTGATGTCGACGTCGAGGCCCTCGGCTTCATAGAAGCCCTTGGCCTTGGCGACATAGTAGCCGGCGAACTGTGCCTGGGTGACCCATTTCAGCTGCAGCGTCACCTTGTCCGCGGCCATCGCCTGGAACGCGACAAGCGACATCGCGCCGGCCAGCATCGAAACAACAAGTCTTTTCATGTTTTTACCCTCTGAAGTTAGCGCCCTAAACCCACCGCCCCTATCCACCACGGACAGAGGGATGCCAAAACGTGATTGCTCTCTCGAAAAGAGCGACCACGCCATAAAAGACCGAACCCGCAAGTGCTGCAACTGCGATTTCGGCCCACACCATGTCGATGTTCATCCGCCCGACTTCCGTCGAAATGCGGAATCCCATGCCGACCACCGGGGTGCCGAAGAACTCGGCGACGATGGCGCCGATCAGCGCCAGCGTCGAATTGATCTTCAACGCATTGAAGATGAAGGGTGCCGCCGCCGGCAGCCGCAGCTTGAACAGCGTCTGCCAGTAGCTCGAGGCATAGGTGCGCATCAGGTCGCGCTCCATATGGCCGGAGGCGGCAAGCCCGGCGACGGTGTTCACCAGCATCGGGAAGAAGGTCATGATGATGACCACCGCTGCCTTCGACTGCCAGTCGAAGCCGAACCACATGACCATGATCGGCGCGACGCCGATGATCGGCAGCGCCGACACCATATTGCCGATCGGCAAAAGCCCGCGCCGCAGGAACGGCACGCGGTCGGCGGCTATGGCAACGAGGAAGCCGGCGCTGCTGCCCACCACATAGCCGAAGATGACCGCCTTGAAGATGGTCTGCCTGACATCGGCCCCCAGCACCGGCAGCGAGCCGACGATGCGTGCACCGATGGCGCTTGGCGGCGGCAACAGGATGAAGGGAATGCCGGCACCACGCGTCACCGCTTCCCAGATGATCAGGATCCAGGCGCCAAAGATGGCCGGAATGATCAGGCGCAGGGCGGTTGACGCCCAGCGCGACGTCGGGCGAAACGACGACAAGACCGTTACGCAGCGCCAGGCCAAAAACCACGCAGCGACGAGCAGCAGATAGAAGGATGCGCGAGCGCTGCCCTCATTGCCGGTTATGCCGGCGAGCAGCATCCACGCCGCGCCGTGCGCGCCAAGGAACAGCAACACCACCCCGATCATCGGTGGAAAGTTGTCGGCCTCGATTGCCACGAGCAGCAAAATGAAAATCAAAACCGTAGCCGCCATGCCGTAACCGGCCGTAGCACTGACGAGCGGCCAAAGAAGCAGCGCGCCGACAAGCAGGACAAGCGCGGCATAACCTTGCCAGGATCGGGGGGTGATTGAGGAAAGGCTCAGGAGCGCGCTCATGCCGGCCTCCCGCCCATGGCGCGGTCGACTAGGCGCCCGGCAATGCCGACCAGCATAACCAGCAGCGCCGCCACCACGGAGCCGGCAACCAGAGCCGACCAGATGTCGATGGTCTGGCTGTAATAGGCGCCGGCGAGCAGTTTGGCACCGATGCCGGCGACCGCACCGGTCGGCAGCTCGCCGACAATGGCGCCAACCAGGCTGGCGGCGACAGCCACCTTCATCGAGGTGAACAGGAACGGCACCGAGGCCGGCACCCGCAATTTCCAGAAGGTCTGCGAGGGGCTGGCATAATAGGTGTGCATCAGGTCGAGATGGGTGAGCTCGGGCGAGCGTAGTCCCTTCACCATGCCAACCGCCACTGGGAAGAACGACAGATACGTCGAGATCAGCGCTTTCGGAATCAGCCCGGTGATGCCAACCGCCGCCAGCACGACAATGATCATCGGCGCCACCGCCAGGATCGGAATGGTCTGCGAGGCGATGATCCACGGCATCAGGCTGCGGTCGAGCGTCGCCACATGTACGATGCCGACGGCAATGACGATGCCGAGCGCCGTGCCGAAGGCGAAGCCGAGCAGCGTCGACGACAGCGTCACCCAGGCGTTGTAGACAAGGCTGCGGTTCGAGGTGATGCTGCGCAGAAAGGTGTTTTCGAAAAAATTCACCGCCACCTGATGCGGCGCCGGCAGCGTCGGCTTCGGCTGTGCCAGCGTCTTGCCGATGAATTCCACAACGCCCGGCGTCTGATTGGCGCGGCGGTCGAGATCGCGCTGGAACGGCGCGTTGAGGATGACAGCCATGACGTACCAGACGACGACCACGCCCAGGAGGATCGAGGTCACCGGAACGAGCTTGTCGCGGAAGGAGTCCATCAGCGGCTCTCTCCTCCTCTCCCCAACGGGGAGAGGGTGGCCGGAGCGAAGCGGAGGCCGGGTGAGGGGGTAGAAATCTTTCCGTCGAGGCAAGCCAAAATCGTATCAAGGACCGCTCGACGTTCGGCCAGAACTTCATGGTTCCAGAACCGAAGAACGGAATAGCCATGGCCATTCAGCCAGGCAGTTCTCGCCGGATCGGTTGGAGAATCTGCGTGCTGGCTGCCGTCGACTTCAACAATCAGACCCCTTTCGCGACAAACGAAGTCTGCGACGAAAGGCCCAAGCGGCACTTGCCTCACAAATTTGTAACCGTTGAGATGACGTCCTCTCAGTTCCCCCCAAAGCCGGTACTCAGCTTCGGTCTCGTCAAACCGGAGCTTTCGGGCAAGAGCGGTTGCCCCGACATTTCTTTTGGTCGGATCTGTCGGCGCCGCCCCCTCACCCGACCTCCGCTTCGCTCCGGCCACCCTCTCCCCGCTGGGGAGAGGAGGGAGTTCATCCCCCTCAATCATCATAGCTGTGCCCTGCCCTCAGCCCGTCGCGCACCCGTGCCGCGATGGCCAGGAACTCCGGCGTCTCGCGGATATCGAGCGGCCGTTTTTTCGGCAGCGTCGATTCTATGACGTCGCTGACGCGGCCCGGGCGCGGCGACATGACGATGATGCGCGTCGACAGATAAACCGCCTCGGGGATCGAATGGGTGACGAAGCAGATGGTCTTGTTGGTCCGCTCCCAAAGCTCCAGCAGCTGTTCGTTGAGGTGATCGCGCACGATCTCGTCGAGCGCGCCGAACGGCTCGTCCATCAACAAAAGGTCGGCGTCGAAGGCGAGCGCCCGCGCGATCGAGGCGCGCTGCTGCATGCCGCCCGAGAGCTGCCAGGGGTATTTCTTCTCGAAGCCGCTGAGGTTGACGAGGTCGAGGGTTCGCTTGATGCGCGCCGCCTGCTCCGCCCTGGACAGGCCCATGATCTCCAGCGGCAGCGCCACATTGCGCTCGATCGTGCGCCACGGATAAAGTGCGGCCGCCTGGAAGACATAGCCATAGGCGCGGCTCTGGCGCGCCTCCTCGGGCGTCATGCCGTTGACGGAGATGGCTCCTGATGTCGGCTTCTCCAGATCGGCGATGACGCGCAGCAAGGTCGTCTTGCCGCAGCCGGAAGGCCCGATGAAGGATACGAATTCGCCCTTGCCGATGGTCAGGTCGACATTCGACAGCGCCTGCACCGGACCATCATTGGTCTGGAAGGTCAGGCCAAGCTTGCTTGCCGAAACAACGGCTGGCGATGCTCCCGTCATCGGCCGTAGCCTGCCGCTTCCGGCCACTGCGGCGCCGGCCGGAATCCCATTGATTTTACCCCGATGTTGCTTTCCACTCGCCCAGTCCTACTCGCCCCGGTTTTACTCGCCCCAGTTCTACGCGCCCTTGTCCCATCAGATAGACGCCCGGAGTTGCCCCGATGTCGCCGAAACCGACTTGCCATCTTATCCGCCCTGAAAGCTCTTATGAAGGCAAGCAGGGCCTGAGTTATTTCGCCGGTATCGCCGCCGAAACAGTCGGCTCGTCCGGCATCTGCATGCATCTGCTGACCATGCCGCCGGGTGCCCGCGCCAAGGCGCATATGCACGAAAACCATGAAACCGCGATCTATGTGCTCTCCGGCGAGGTCCATACCTGGTATGGCGACCGGCTCGAACAGCATATCGTGGTCAAGGCCGGCGATCTTTTCTATATTCCCCCCGGCGTGCCGCATCTGCCGGCCAATCTGAGCGACAGCCCCGCCTCGGCGGTCATTGCCCGCACCGATCCCAACGAACAGGAAAGCGTTGTCCTGCTGCCGGAACTGGACGGGTTGGTCGCCTGACGCCGGCATCGAGGCGGCGGTCGTCATCGGCACCGTCACGAACATGATTTCAGCGGCCCTATCTCCTCAAGGCCGGGAATGGTCACGAAGAAACCGTCCGCTCCTCTGTTGATGACCTTGACGACTTCCGTGGTCGTGCCCTCCTCGCCCTCGGCGAAACAGGTGGAGCTCAACAACAGGGTGCCAGGCGCCGTCGTCAATCGCTGTGCGAACTGGCAGCCGCCGCCATAGGTTTCGATGCCCTCGGCAGTCAGCACGACATAATCGTCGCTGTCCTGATAACCGAGCCGTACACCAACGCAACCGACCTCATTGCCAAAGGAACCGGCAAGGACGTCAGCCGCCGCCGGCCCGGCGGCAAGGATCACCGCGGCCATCGAGATAATCGCTGTCTGGCTCGCCAAGCTCAAACGCCCGTCGCCGGGATGCCCGTCCGTTCCACCTTGCGCGGCGCGGAAATTTCCTTCCAGGTCGACAGTGCCCGGTTGACCGCCGCGTTCGGCTCGCGAGCGACGAACTCGCCATGGCCGGGCTTTGCCTTGATCTCGTTTTCCTCGATCGACAGTTCGCCGCGCGAGAAGACGAAGCGCGGCAGGCCGGTCACCTCAAAACCTTCGAAGACGTTGTAGTCGATCACCGACTGCTGCTTCTTGGCCGTGATCTTCTTCTTGCGCTTTGGGTCCCAGACGAGGATGTCGGCGTCCGCGCCTTCAACGATGGCGCCCTTCTTCGGATACATGTTGAGGATCTTGGCGATGTTGGTCGAGGTCACCGCGACGAACTCGTTCATCGTCAGCCGGCCGGTTTTGACGCCCGTCGTCCACAGCACCGGCAAACGATCCTCGAGCCCGCCCGTGCCGTTCGGGATCTTGGTGAAATCGCCGACGCCGTTGCGCTTCTGTTTGGTGGTGAAGGCACAATGGTCGGTCGCCACCACTTGCAGCGACCCGGCCTGCAGGCCGGCCCACAGCGAATCCTGGTGCCATTTGTTGCGGAAGGGCGGGCTCATGACGCGCCGCGCCGCATGGTCCCAGTCCTTGTTGAAATATTCGCTCTCGTCCAGCGTCAGGTGCTGGATCAGCGGCTCGCCGAATACCCGCATGCCTTTCTGGCGCGCCCGGCGAATGGCCTCGTGCGCCTGCTCGCAGGAGACATGCACGACATAGAGCGGCACGCCGGCCATGTCGGCGATCATGATGGCGCGGTTGGTCGCCTCGCCTTCCACTTCCGGCGGTCGCGAATAGGCGTGTCCTTCGGGGCCGTTGTTGCCGGCAGCCAGCAGCTTCTGCGACAGGGCGGCCACCACGTCGCCATTCTCGGCATGGACCAGCGGCAGCGCGCCAAGATCGGCGCAGCGCTGGAACGACGAGTAAAGCTCGTCGTCATCGACCATCAGCGCGCCCTTGTAGGCCATGAAATGCTTGAACGAGGTAATGCCCCTGTCGACGACGGTGGCCATCTCGTCGAACACCTGCTTGCCCCACCAGGTGATCGCCATGTGGAAGGAATAGTCGCAGGACGCCTTCGAGGTCTTGTTGTCCCACATCTGCAGGGCCTCGAGCAGCGATTGCTGCGGTGCCGGCAGACAGAAATCGACGACCATCGTCGTGCCGCCGGCAAGGGCGGCGCGTGTACCGCTCTCGAAATCGTCGGCCGAATAGGTACCCATGAACGGCATTTCGAGATGGGTATGCGGGTCGATGCCGCCCGGCATCACATAGCAGCCGCTGGCGTCGAACTCATGGTCGCCATGAAGGTTCGAACCGATGGCAACGATCTGGCCGTGCTGCATCAGCACATCGGCCTTCCAGGTGCGGTCGGCGGTGACGACGGTGCCGTTTCGGATGACTTTGGACATTTTCTTGTTCCCTTATTCTCTTCGCGCTTCTTGCGAGCGGCGTTGCGAGGCTATCCCATCATTCGACAATGACCGCCGTGTCCACCACCGCATGGAACAGCACGTCGGCGCCGGCCGCTGCCCATTCCTTGGTGATTTCCTCGGCCTCGTTGTGGCTGAGACCGTCGACGCAGGGGCACATCACCATTGCCGTCGGCGCGACGCGGTTGATCCAGCAGGCGTCATGGCCGGCGCCCGAGACGATATTGCGATGCGTATACCCCAGGCGCTCCGCCGCATCCCGCACAGCCTTGACGCAGCCCGCGTCGAAGGTGACCGGGTCGAAATGGCCGACCTGCTCGATTTGATATTTGATGTCGAGCGCGTCGCAGATCGTGTCGATGCCTTCGCGGATGCGGCCGTCCATGGCGTCCAGCACCTCCTTTTCCGGCGAGCGGATGTCGATGGTGAAGACGGTGCGCCCGGCGATGATGTTGCGCGAGTTCGGATAGACCTCCATATGGCCGACCGCGCCGACGGCGTCGGGTTGGTAGTCCATGGCGATCTCGTGCACCAGCTCGATCACCCGCGCCATGCCGAGCCCGGCATTGCGCCGCTTCGGCATCGGCGTCGAGCCGGTATGCGCCTCCCTGCCGGTCAGCGTCACCTGCAGCCATTTCAGTCCCTGGCCATGAGTAACGACACCGATGTCGATGCCCTCGTCCTCGAGGATCGGGCCCTGTTCGATATGCAATTCGAAGAAGGCATGGATCTTGCGCTCACCGACTTTCTCGGTGCCCTTCCAGCCGATCCGTTCGAGCTCCTCGCCGAATTTCTTGCCGTCCTTGTCGACATGCGAATAAACGTCGGCCTGATCGAGCACGCCGGCGAAAACGCCGGACGCCATCATCGCCGGCGCAAAGCGCGCGCCTTCCTCATTGGTCCAGTTGGTGACGACGACCGGGTGCTTTGTCTTGATGCCGAGATCGTTGAGCGAGCGCACGACCTCCAGGCCGCCGAGCACGCCGAGCACGCCGTCATACTTGCCGCCGGTCGGCTGGGTGTCGAGATGGCTGCCGACATAGACCGGCGGCAGGCTGGGATCGGTGCCTTCGCGGCGGGCAAACATCGTGCCCATCTCGTCGACGCCCATTTCGAGCCCCGCCTCATCGCACCAGCGCTTGAACAGGTGCCGCCCTTCGCCGTCCTCGTCGGTCACGGTCTGGCGATTGTTGCCGCCGGCAACGCCGGGGCCGATCTTCGCCATCTCCATTATCGAATCCCACAAACGGTCTGAATTGATTCGCAGATTCTCGCCGGGGGCGGCCATATTCTAAAACCTCATCGGTTGCGCGGCGTCCCCCTCCCCCTCGAGGGGAGGGTGGCCGCGAAGCGGTCGGGTGGGGTCGGCTGACATGCGCGCGACCTTCTCCTTGACCACCTGTGCGACATGCCAAGCGCTGTTTATGACATCGGGCTCATCGACGCGAAAGATATCGAACCCGAGCGATCGCAGATAGGCATCACGGACGGCGTCGTGCCGTTTGCCCTTCTCCTGTTCGTGCAGATCACCATCGACTTCAACGACCAGCTTTACCGCAAGGCAAGTAAAGTCGACGATATAAGGCCCGATCGGACACTGGCGGCGGAATTTCATGCCGGCCGATTTCAATTCGCGCAGTTCATACCAAAGCAGCGATTCGCCTTTGGTCGCATGAACCCGAAGCGCGCGCGCCTTTTGGCGCATTTCGAAGCTCACGCGGGTCCGGGGCATCACAGGCACCTATACGGCCGAAGGTCAGGTTGGCGCACTGCCGCACCGACCCCACCCGGCCGCTTCGCGGCCACCCTCCCCTCGAGGGGGAGGGAAAGCTGCACCTGGTTCAATCCACAGCCCTCAGCACTTCGCGCACGTGGTCGATCAATTCGTTGATCTGACCCTTGGTGATAATCAGCGGCGGCGATAGCGCGATGATGTCGCCGGTGGTGCGGATCAACGCACCGCGCTCGAACGCCTTCACAAAGGCCGAGAAGGCCCGCTTCGTCGGCTGGCCGGCGATCGGCGCCAGCTCGATTGCACCGATCAGGCCGATGTTTCTGATATCGATGACGTTCGGCTCACCCTTCAGCGAGTGCAGCGCGTCCTCCCAGTACGGCGCCAGTTCCTCGCCGCGCGACAGCAGCCCCTCTTCCTTGTAGGTGTCGAGCGTGCCCAGCGCCGCCGCGCAGGCGATCGGATTGCCCGAATAGGTGTAGCCGTGGAAGAACTCGATCATGTGCTCGGGGCCGGTCATGAAGGCGTCGTGAATTTCCTTCTTCACGAACACCGCGCCCATCGGGATGACGCCGTTAGAGACGCCCTTGGCCGTGGTCATGATGTCCGGCGTGACGCCGAAATAGTCGGCGGCAAACGGCGTACCGAGACGGCCGAAACCGGTGATGACCTCATCGAAAATCAGCAAGATGCCATGCTTGGTGCAGATCTCACGAAGCTTCTGCAAATAGCCCTTCGGCGGCAGGATGACGCCGGTGGAACCGGCAACCGGCTCGACGATGACGGCGGCAATGGTCGAGGCGTCGTGCAAGGCGACGATACGCTCCAACTCGTTCGCCAGTTCCGCGCCATGCTCGGGCACGCCCTTGGTGAAGGAGTTCTTTTCCGGCAGATGCGTGTGTGGCATGTGATCGACGCCGCCGAGCAGCGTGCCGAACATCTTGCGGTTGGTGACGATGCCGCCGACCGAAATGCCGCCGAAATTGACGCCGTGATAGCCGCGTTCGCGGCCGATCAAGCGGGTACGCGAGCCCTCGCCTTTTACGCGGTGATAGGCGATCGCCATCTTCAGCGCGGTCTCGACCGATTCCGATCCGGAATTGGTGAAGAACACATGGTCCATGCCCTTCGGCGCGATATCGACCAGCCGGTTCGCCAGCTCGAACACGATCGGGTGGCCCATCTGGAAGGCCGGCGCATAGTCGAGCTCTGCCGCTTGGCTCTGGATCGCCTCGGTGATCTTCGGACGGCAGTGGCCGGCATTGACGCACCACAGGCCGGCGGTGCCGTCGAGAACCTTGCGCCCGTCGCTGGTCGTGTAATGCATGTCCTTGGCCGACACCATCATGCGCGGCGCCTGCTTGAACTGCCGGTTTGCCGTGAACGGCATCCAGAATGCACTGAGATCGTTCGGCGTGACTTTCAGCCGGTTGGACATGACCAAGACTTCCCCTTGTAACCTGTTTCGGTGCGGCTAACGCCTGGTCTTTCCAACACTTTGTCTTCGCGACGTTTTCGTGCTACGCAAATTTTTGACCGGTTGGACAAACGTTAGCACCGCTCTATCAGCGGTCAAGGGATTACTAGCGGAAATGCGGCTTTCGAAGTGCGCTCCACAGGGCGGAGAAAAACTGGTCCAGAGAATTGGTCCAGACGCTCCTCGCGGCGAAGGTTTTTCGACGTGACGGGAGCGGTCGAAAGCTCCGCTCCTCGCCGCACCCGCATCCAGCTGGAAAAGCGCGAGCTCATCCTCGAGGCGGCGCTCGAAGTCTTCTCCACCAACGGTTTTCGCGGCTCGACCATCGACCAGATCGCCGAAGCCGCCGGCATGTCGAAGCCGAACCTGCTCTATTATTTCCGCCGCAAGGAGGACATCCACAAGACGCTGATGCAGCGGCTTCTCGACACCTGGCTGGCGCCGCTGCGCGAACTCGACGATATCGGCGACCCCTTGACCGAACTGCGCAGCTACATCAGGCGCAAGCTCGAAATGGCGCGCGATTTCCCGCGCGAGAGCCGGCTGTTCGCCAACGAGATCCTGCAGGGCGCGCCGCGCATCATGCCGATGCTGGAAGGCGAGTTGAAGACGCTGGTCGACGAGAAAGCCAATGTCATCAAGGGCTGGATGCGCGCCGGTAAGATTGCCCGCACCGACCCCTGGCACCTGATCTTCTCGATCTGGGCGACGACGCAGCATTATGCCGATTTCGACGTCCAGGTCCGCGCCGTGCTCGGCCCCGACCGCGGTGGCGACGGCCGCTTCGAAGATGCCGCAAGGTTTCTCGAACAGCTGTTTATCGACGGGCTGAAGCCGAAGGGCTGAGGCAACTGGTGGAGGGCCGGTTGCAGTCAATATTCGCGTTCGTTCCAGTCGGCCGTCGCAGACTGTGGAGATTAGCCGAAACTCCTCAGCTTCGTCATCCCAGGGCGGAGCAGCCGCGGAGCGGCGTCGCGGAGACCCTGGGATCCATGCCGTGAAATAAACCGAGAAATGCGACGAAACAGAATTCTGAACCGCTGCAACGCCTTGACGTCACGGCATGGATCCTGGGGTCTGCGCCGCGTCGCTTCGCTCCTTGCTTCGCCCCAGGATGACGAAGTTGAGGGGCCTCACGCGCTGCGCCGCTCGGCCGGAAGCGTCTCCAGCAGCTGTTCGAGCTTGGCGATCGAGTTCTGCTCGGCGAGCGGCGTGTAGACGATCAGCTTCATGTCCGAGCCGTCGTCGATCGACAGGCTCATATGCTCGAACGCCATGGCGCCCGCTATCGGGTGCCGGACATGCTTCACTCCCGATAGGTTGCGGGCCACATCGCGCAGCGGCCACCAGGCGCGAAACTCCGGACTTGAACGCGTCATCAGCACAATCAACCGCTCGAAATCCGGATCGCCGACATACTTCGCGCTTTCTGCCCGGAATGACGCCAGCACGGCACGCGCCAATTCCTCCCAGTCGACGAGCAGGCGCCGATGCTGCGGGCTGGTGAAAACCATGTGGACGATGTTACGGGCATCGCCCTCCAGCAGACCATAGTCGCCGAACACGGCTGCCGCGGCAGAATTCCAGGCCAGCACGTCCCAGCGCCGCCCAAGGACATAGGCCGGCTGCAGGACCAGGCTCTGCAGCATGTGCAGCAACGAACTATCGACCTTTTCCGGCGCGTCGACGCGACGCTCCGGCTGCGGTCGGCCGGCAAGGATGAACAGATGCCGTTGCTCGGCCGCGTCCAGGCGCAGCGCCCGGCTGAGTGCGGTCAGCACTTCCACCGACGGCCGAACGTCGCGCCCTTGCTCCAGCCAGGTGTACCAGGTCGTGCCGACGCCGGCGATCATCGCCACCTCCTCACGCCGCAGCCCGGGTGTGCGCCGGCGCAACCCCGTCGAGATGCCCGTGGCCGAAGGCGTCAGCCTCTCACGCCGCGAGCGCAGAAAGGCGCCAAGCTCGCGGCGGCGGCTGTCTTCGGCGGAATGCGTGGTGGAATCCATACGCTATTATAGCAGTATCGATACCAGGATAAAGTTTGAACTGTTTGGCAAGTGGCCGGTGCCCCATGTTTCCCCTCAGAGCGATGAGATGGAGGCTCTGAACATGGAACTGAAAGACAAGACAATCCTCATCACCGGGTCGACCGATGGCGTCGGCCGCGTCGTCGCGCAAAGGCTCGGCGCCGGCGGCGCCCGCATCCTGGTGCATGGCCGCGACGCGACAAGGGGCAAGGCGACCGTGGCCGAAATCGAAGCCGCCGGCGGCAAGGCCGAGTTGCTGGTCGCCGATCTCTCCTCCCTGGCGGAAGTCCGCCGCCTCGCCGAGGCTGTGCGTGCAAAAACCAGCCGGCTCGAAATCCTCATCAACAATGCTGGCGTCGGCACTGCCGGTCCCAACGCGAAACGACAGATCAGCGCCGACGGCTACGAACTGCGCTTTGCCGTCAACTATCTCGCCGGCTTCCTGCTCACCATGGAGCTGCTGCCGCTGCTCAAGGCCAGCGCGCCGGCGCGCATCGTCAACGTCGCCTCGGCCGGCCAGCAGGCGATCGATTTCGACGACGTCATGCTGACCCGCTCCTATGACGGCGTCCGTGCCTACTGCCAGAGCAAGCTGGCGCAGATCATGTTCACCATCGATCTGGCGGAGCAGCTGAACGGCACCAATGTGATCGTCAACAGCCTGCATCCGGCAAGCTACATGAACACTACTATGGTGCGGCAGGCGGGCATCACGCCGTGGAGCTCAGTCGAAACCGGCGCCGAAGCCATCATCAACCTCGCCACATCGCCGGCACTCGAAGGGCGAAGCGGCCTCTATTTCGACGGCCAGAGAGAATCCCGCGCCGATGCGCAAGCCTATGACGCGAAGGCGAGGCAGCAGTTGCGCGAATTGAGCCTCGGCCTTGTCGGGCTCGCACCCGCTTCCGCAACATCGAAGAAAGAAAATTCATGACCGAGAAAACCAGTCACACCGTCGTCGTCGGCGGCTCCTCCGGCATCGGCCTCGCCACCGCGAAAAAGCTGCTCGGCCCGGGTATGAAGGTGACGATCACCGGGCGCAACCAGGAAAGGCTCGACAAGGCGTGGCAAAGCCTTGGCGGCGCCGTCGAAAAAGCGGCCTTCGATGCCGCGAAGCCGGACGAGGTTCGCCGGTTCTTCAACGACCTCGGCCCTTTCGATCACCTGGTGCTGGCCGCCAGCGGCGGCAAGGGGCTCGGCCCGTTCGAAACACTTGACCTGACCGACATCGGCGGCGGCGTCGACGAGAAGGTCCGGCCACAGCTCTCCTGCCTGCAGGCCGCCTTGCCGACGTTGAACAAGAGCGGCTCGGTGACTTTCATCTCGGCGGTGTCGGCGCAATTGTCGGCGCCGGGTGTCGCCGGCATCGCCGCCGTCAACGGCATGCTGCTGACCGTGGTGCCGATCCTGGCGATGGAGCTGAAGCCGTTACGCGTCAATGTCGTGGCACCGGGTGTCATCGACACGCCCTGGTGGGATTTCCTGCCCGATGAACAGCGCCGTGCGGTGTTTGCCGAGTATGCCGGCACGACGCCGGTCGGCCGTATCGGCCGTGCCGAGGACGTCGCCGAGGCGATTGCGTTCTTGGTTTCGAACAGCTTCGTCACCGGCCAGGTCCTGACCTGTGATGGCGGCTTGCGGTACGCGGCGTGAGCCGGCTGCCCCAGGCGAGGGTCATTGTCAAAGCAAGTGCGCGATCAGCGCCAGAAATCCTCCGGTCAGCGCGACGTTGCCGACAAAACCGTTGATGCGGGACGCGCGCTCCGGGCCTTGATGATCCCAGAAGTTATGGAACATCGGCGTGGCGACGATCAGGAACAGGATCAGGCACAGAGCGGCGGCAGCGGTCCAGATGCCCACAATCACCAGTGCTCCGGCGACCATCTGCAGGACGATCCCCAGCCACAGCACGAGCCGTGCCTGCGGCACGCCGCGCGTCGTCATCAATTGGCTCACCAATGCCGCGTTCTGAACGTTGCGCAGGCCGGCAAAGACAAAGGCGCCGCCAAGCAGCAAGCGGGCGGCGAATAGGATCTCACTATCAAAGTTTGAAAACATGCTGTCGGGTCCTTGGGCAGAAAAGAGGCGGGGGGGGGCCGAGCCCCGCCCGGGGGCGAGGAGAAAAGGGCCAAACCCCGGGGGGAGGGGGGGTTTTTTTGTGAGGGACCCACAAACCGGGGGGGGGGGTT
>NZ_JBVVQI010000036.1:44015-54341 GCF_055811495.1 Mesorhizobium sp. WSM4830
CGCCCCCCCCCCCCCCCCGGGGGGCCCTAAAATTCAAAAAAAAAAAAATTTTAAAAACCCCCGCGGGGGGCCCCCCCCCCCCCCCGGGGGGGTCCCCCCCCCCCCCCCCCCCCTGGTCCATGCTCAAGCGGCCAAGACCGCTGGCATCGGATGGATTGCATGGAACGGAACGCAAAGCCGGTTCCAGGTGTTGATCATGCCGAGCGCAACCGAGAGCTTGACCAGCTCCTCTTCCGAGAAATATTCGAGCGTCCTTGCATAGAGTTCGTCCGATACTCCGTTGTCGGCAATCCTGGTCAGCGCGTCGGTCCAGGCCAAGGCTGCGCGTTCGCGCTCTGAAAACAGCGGCGATTCCTTCCAGGCGGAGACCAGATAGAGCCGCTGCTCGCTTTCGCCGTCGCGGCGCGCTTCGCGGCTGTGCATCTCGACACAATACGAGCAGCCGTTGATCTGCGACGCCCTGAGCTTGATCAGATGCAACAGGCTTTTTTCGAGCCCGCATTCGTCGACTGCCTTGTTGAGCGCCGACACCGCCTTCATGATCTCCGGCGCCGCGCCGAAAAATTGCAGCCTCTGTTTCATCGTCTGTAGCCCTTTCATGCTTGCTTGGTTGAACCTGATTTCTGCGGCCGCTGGTGGCGCTCGACGAAGGCGCAGTTGGCGGCGACCGAACGGGGATCGGCATCGGCCGTGTAGTCCGCCACGATGTCGGACAGCCGGGCGTCGGCGAGCGCTGCGCGATAGGCGCGCTCGGCCTTCAGCATCGCCACGTTGATGCCGCAAGGTTTGACATACACCGAGGCATCGAGCTTCGCCGGGCCGCGCTGGCGGATTTCGGCGCAGCGGAAGGCCGGTTCGCGACCCTCGACGGCCAGCACGATATCGAGCAGCGTTATGCGTTCCGCCGGCCGCGCCAGCCGGTAGCCGCCGGACGGCCCCGACACCGATTCCAGAATGCCCGACGCAGTCAGCGCGTTGAGATGCTTAATCAGATAGCTCGGCGATAGCCCGAACGCTTCGGCCATGGCAGCACCCGGCAAGGTCGCGGCGCCATCAACCCCGGCAAGCATCGTGGCGCAATGAATGGCCGCTTCGACGCCTTCGCCCAGCTTCATTCCACTCTCCTGTTCATGGATATAGATTATCGTGGATAACTTTTATCCGCAATAGGAAAATTAAAAAGCGGCGCCCGTGAACGCCGCTTTTTTCGCAATGCTATTCCGCCGCCACCTTGGCCATCGGATTGTTCGGGTGCGTCGTCCAGTTGGCATAGATCGGCGATACCGGCTTGCCGGTGCGCTGATCCATCACGCCGACCGCCAGCGGCTCCATGGTGATGCAGTTCTCGACCGGACAGACATTGACGCAGAGATTGCAGCCGACGCATTCGGCCTCGATCACCTCGAAATGCCTGACGCCGTCGACCATGCTGGTGATCGCCTGGTGTGAGGTGTCCTCGCAGGCGATGTGGCAGCGGCCGCATTTTATGCAGGCGTCCTGGTCGATGCGCGCCTTGGCGATGTAGTTGAGGTTGAGATACTGCCAGTCGGTGACGTTGGGCGTGGCCCGGCCGATGATGTCGTCGAGAGAGGCATGGCCCTTCTGGTCCATCCAGTTTTCCAGGCCGGCGATCATCTCCTGCACGATCTTGAAGCCATAGGTCATCGCCGCCGTGCACACCTGCACGTTGCCCGCGCCGAGCGCCATGAATTCGGCGGCGTCACGCCAGGTGGTGATGCCGCCGATACCGGAGATCGGCAGGCCCTTCGTTTCCGGGTCGCGCGCGATCTCGGCCACCATGTTCATGGCGATCGGCTTCACCGCCGGGCCGCAATAGCCGCCATGCGAACCCTTGCCGTCGATCGTTGGCTCCGGTGCGAAACTATCGAGATTGACGCCGGTAATCGAATTGATGGTGTTGATCAGCGACACCGCATCGGTGCCGCCGGCAAGGGCAGCGCGTGCCGGCTTGCGTATGTCGGTGATGTTGGGCGTCAGCTTGGTGATAACAGGCATGCGGGTGTTGGCCTTGCACCAGCGCACCACCATTTCGATGTATTCCGGCACCTGGCCGACCGCCGCACCCATGCCGCGTTCCGACATGCCATGCGGGCAGCCGAAATTGAGCTCGATGCCGTCGGCGCCGGTCTCCTCGACTACCGGCAGGATCGCCTTCCAGGCATGCTCCTCGCACGGCACCATCAGCGAGACGACGATCGCCCGGTCGGGCCAGTCCATCTTGACCTGCTTGATCTCGCGCAGGTTGACTTGGAGGTCGCGGTCGGTGATCAGCTCGATATTGTTCAGGCCAAGCAGACGACGGTCGGCGCCCCAGATCGCGCCATAGCGTGGCCCGTTGACGTTGACCACCGGTGGGCCCTCTTCGCCGAGCGTCTTCCACACCACGCCGCCCCAGCCCGCCTTGAAGGCGCGAATGACGTTGTAAGCCTTATCGGTCGGCGGCGCCGACGCCAGCCAGAACGGGTTCGGCGACTTGATGCCGACGAAATTGTTGCGGATGTCTGCCATGGGTCTTTCTCCTCTGGCTGCGGCGGGCTCACCGCCGCCTTACAGCGTTGACTATCGTACCCGGATCATTCCTCGCATCGAAGAAAAACCGCCGGTGGTTCGCCTTCGACCGTAACTGTGATCCTGTCCGGATCGCCCTTGCGCGCCTCCAGCTTGACCATGCTTTCGTCCATGCGCACGGTCTCGTCTCCGTTGGGATAGACGTTCGCGCATGAAACCGCTGTCACAACCAAGTCGCCAGCTGGCGGCCCGGATGTCCATTGGCAGATCGTGTGCTCGTTGAAGCCGACGCCGGACGCTTCTACGAACATCCGCTCGTCACCCTTCTCGTCACACCATTGCGTGTACAGCCAATAGTCTGGTGAAACCGCCTGCATTGCCGCAGCGCCGATGACGACAGCGACAGCGAGTACCGGCGCCATCATCGCAGAGCCCGGTTGATGCTCTCCGCCGCGTCCCGGCCTTGCGCGACGGCCGAGACAGTCAGGTCGTCGCCGCCAAAGATGCAGTCGCCGCCGGCCCAGACGTTTGGCAACGAGGTGCGGCCTTCGGCGTCGACCTTGATGCGGCCGGCTTCCAGGGCAAGCAAGGCTCCGCTGCCGTTGAGCGCAGCCGGGACAAAGCTCTGGCCGATCGCCTTGAACACCTGATCGGCGGTCAGCGTCAGCCGCTCGCCGGTGCCGACGAGCCGGTCGCCGTCCATCGCGGTGTATTCGAGCTCGATCGCCGACACTTTGCCGGCGTCGGCAATGACCCGCTTCGGCTGCAACCAGTGCCGGATGGTGACGCCGTTGGCGGCAGCCAGATCCTGCTCGAATTCGGAGGCATTCATGTGCTCCGGGCCGCGCCGATAGCAGATCGTCACCTCTTCGGCTCCGAGCAGCTTCGATTGCACCGCCGCGTCGATCGCCGTCATGCCGCCGCCGATGACGACAACACGCCGGCCGACCGGCAGGCTGGCCAGATCACTGGCCTGACGAAGCTCGGCAATGAACTCGACGGCATTGGTGACGCCTTGCGCCTCCTCGCCATCCGCTCGCAAGGCATTGACGCCGGCAAGCCCCATGCCGAGGAACACCGCATCGTAATTCCTGGTCAGGTCCGACAGCTGGTAGTCACGGCCGAGCGCCTTGCCGTTCTGGATGTCGATGCCGCCGATGGAGGTGACATAGTCGACTTCGGCCTGGGCGAAATTGTCGACGCTCTTATAGGCGGCGATACCGTACTCATTGAGGCCGCCGGGCTTCGGCCGGGCTTCCAGGATGGTCACGTCGTGGCCGTGGCGGGCAAGCCGATGCGCGGCCGCAAGCCCGGCCGGTCCGGCGCCGACCACGGCGACCGTCTTGCCGGTCGGTTCGGAGCGCTTATAGAACTGCTTGTTTTCGGCCATGGCGACATCGGTGGCGTAGCGCTGAAGGCGACCAATCTGCACCGGCTTGCCTTCTGCCACCTCGCGCACGCAGACCTCTTCGCACAACGTCTCGGTCGGGCAGACGCGGGCGCACATGCCGCCCAAAATGTTCTGGTCGAAAATAGTCTTGGCTGAACCGATCGGATTGCCGGTCGAAATCTGGCGGATGAACAGCGGGATGTCGATCGAGGTCGGGCATGCATTCATGCACGGCGCGTCATAGCAGAAATAGCAGCGGTCGGACTCGACCAGCGCCTCGTGATGATCGAGCGGCGGGTGCAGGTCGGCGAAATTATCGGCATATTGCTCCGGCGAGAGCCGCCCGCCGGCAATGCCTTGCTTGAACTGGCCTTCTGGCATCGTCAGTTCCCCATGTTCTTGTTTTGGGGAAGGCTAGCACGTTTTATTTTTTTATCAATTGGTCAATTTTCGCCGCAACTCGCTGAAAACCTTCACAAACATGATTATAATAGTCATGTTTTCCGAAACGGCCATGCGCGTCACGAAGCAGGTACGGATCGGCTCTCTCGATGGCACAGCGCGACAAGTTCGGAAGTGAGCGACATCCGGCGCATGGATTAACAACCCCTCGTTGACTGCAAGCAAGGTCGAAAACCGCAGGGCGCGCAACCCGGCAACATTTCCAGTTTGCCGCTGTCTTTTTTGGTTGGCTGTCGGATTTTCGTCGTGAAGATCGTCCTAGAATGGATCGCGCATGATCGATGTACAAACCGCAAGGAGTACGACAATGCCACAGTCCCCGATGCCCTTCTTCTGGTACGAGTTGATGACCACCGATCTCGACGCCGCCGAGGCGTTTTACACCTCCGTGGTGGGCTGGAGGGGGCAGCCTTTCGAAGGGGCCTCTGGCATGCCGCGCTATATCGTGATGAATGTCGGCGAGCGCGGCGTCGGCGGGCTGATGACGCTGCCCGAGGACGCGCGCAAGATGGGCATGCCGCCGGCCTGGATCGGTTATATCCTCACCAGGGACATCGATGCCGCAACGGCGTCCCTCAAGAAGGCTGGTGGCGCGGTTCACCGCGAGCCCGACGAAATTCCTGGCGTCGGCCGCTTCGCCGTCGTTGCCGATCCGCAAGGTGCGATGTTCAACTTCTTGCAGCCCAGCGGCCCCGACCAGCCGCCGCTGCCGTTGACGACACCCGGCAACATCGGCTGGCATGAGCTCTACACGTCAGACTGGAAGGCGGCGTTCGATTTCTATTCCAGCCAGTTCGGCTGGGAGAAGGGCGACGCCATGGACATGGGTCCGATGGGCGTCTACCAGCTTTTCGCCTTCGGCGCCGAGCCCGTTGGCGGCATAATGAACAAGCCCGAGCAGATCCCGGTGCCGGTCTGGCAGTTCTATTTCAACGTGCCCGGCATCGACGCGGCAGCCAAGCGCGTCACCGACAATGGCGGCAAGATCCTGATGGGTCCGATGGAGGTCCCCGGCGGCAGCTGGATCGTGCAGTGCACGGACCCGCAAGGCGCCCATTTCGCGCTAATGGCACCGGTGCGGTAGCAACGTCGCGTCGCGATTGGCGAAACCGGCAGCAAAAACCGATCTCCCCCCTCGTGGGGGAGATGTCCGGCAGGACAGAGAGGGGCGCTGTCCCTCCAACCTTACGCTCTTTGAGAACTATTCCGGCGTCAGCACGGAAACTTTGAGATCGGGCTTCTTGGCGCCGCTGAGCTGGATGGTCGCCGGGCCGGCGGCTAGCTTGAAGCGCACGCTCTTGCGGATCCCCGGACAGGTTTTTATACCACTGAAAGCCGCCGACTTCACGGCTTTGCCGTCCTGAACGACATCGATCCAGGCCTCATCAGACAGGCTGATCTGGAGCTCTCCCTCCGGGGGCACGGCTACGCTCGCCGTCGCGCCGAATGTACCGGCTGCCGGCGCGCGTTCCGGCGGAACGGTGAAGCTGATCGTGCCGACCGGCGCCAACGCCACATCTGCAGCCTCGCCGACCGAAAGGTCAGCGCCGGACTGCGCGGCGGGCGCCGCCGCAAACAGGGCCTCCTCGCGCGTCACCGGCCATTTGAAAGCAGCACAGCCGGCGTCGTCGGCCATGGCGACGCTGGTGCCTGCAAGGATGGCGAATAGGCTGACGACGACTTTTCTCATGGCAAACGGAACCCACATGGCTTGGAGTGTCTGGATCTCAGTACAACTATAGCGGTTTAAATACAACCCTGGAGAGAAAAATATTGAAAGGACGAGGAACATTTCCATCACTGATTGTTTATGGCGGGCCATGCGAAGTGAATGGTTCCCTGCCGGGCGATAATCTATGGCCGGTTCGGGGGTAAAATGGAGTCTTAGATGAAGCTTTTCGACGGCCCTGCCAGATATCAGCCGCAGGCTCTGGCCGCATTGCGCATAATGACGGCACTGCAATTCATCGAACATGGTACGCAAAAGCTGTTCAATTTTCCCGCCGGCGACCATGCCGGCGCCCTGAGCGGGCTATCGCTGACTGCGGCCGTCCTGGAATTCGCCGGCGGCATCCTCCTGGTATTGGGGCTTTTCACCAGGCCGGTGGCATTCCTTCTCAGCGGCGAGATGGCGATCGCCTATTTCATGGCGCACATGCCGCGCGACTTCTTCCCGGTCAACAATGGCGGCGATGCGGCAATATCGTTCTGCTTCATCTTCCTCTATCTGGTGTTCGCCGGCGCCGGCGCCCTGGCGCTGGACAACCGCCGCGCCTCATAATTAGTGCGTCAGCCTCGGCCTGCGCGCAATCAGGCCGGCGAAGGCGATGAAGCCGAAGAACTCTCCGGTTTCGACCCGCCGCCGCGCCTCGTGCTTCAGCCCGTCGGCAAGCGCCTTATCCAGCCGTTTCCGGCCGGCAAGTATATCGCTGCCACGATCAACCAGAGTCAGCATGTAATCAGGCGCGGCGATCGGCGTGTAGCCGTAGCTTTCGAACTTTTCGACGACAAAGCCTGCTGATTTCACCAGCAGGGGCAACCGGCGTGCCAGCCACCGGTCGTTCACCAGCGCCGCAACCGCGGCGTCTACGC
The DNA here is from genome assembly GCF_055811495.1 of Mesorhizobium sp. WSM4830. Taxonomy (NCBI): domain Bacteria; kingdom Pseudomonadati; phylum Pseudomonadota; class Alphaproteobacteria; order Hyphomicrobiales; family Phyllobacteriaceae; genus Mesorhizobium; species Mesorhizobium sp. WSM4830. The sequence goes on from NZ_JBVVQI010000036.1 coordinate 50,989, forward strand.
AATCCTGCAGCGGATCATGATCGCCGATGGCAACGGTTGTCGTCGCATAGTCGCCATCGAAGATTGCCAGGCAGCCGCCTGGCCGAAGCACGCGCAGCGATTCCTCTAACGCCTTTTCAGGACCGGGCACATGCGTCAGACAGGTGTGAAAGATGACCACGTCGAATGAGGCGTCTTCGTGCTGCAGAAACCGCGCGTCTCCTTCGACGAAGGTGAGGTTAGGGATGGTCGCAGCGAGCTCGCGTGCCTTCGCCAGAAATATCGGCGAAGGATCGAGCCCGACGACTTCACGAACGTTTGACAGCAGTGCGAGCTCGCGACAGATCGCTCCAGTGCCGCAGCCGCCCTCCAGGACGCGTGCGTTTTCAGGAAAATCGATCGACGAGAAGAAGGCCTGGCGGATCGCCTTCTGGCGCGGGTCGGCAGCTCGCAGCTCCAAGGCATTGATCAGCATTGCAACAACTGATGGATCAGCGGTCGTGATCTGCGAATAGACGTCGGGCATCGCGGCTCCTCCAGAGCCATCATCCAGCCGCCCGCCACGCGTCGATAATAAAACGAAAGATCACTGGACGAAAGAATTTCCGGTGTCGCGAGACTTCTTCCTCCCTTTCGCCATGCCACCGGCACGGCGAATTCGCTGCGCGAACCGGTTCCTCACCCACGCATCCGCTCGAAATTCGCGTCGAACAGCGGGGTCGGCTGCATGCGCGCGGCGTGGCGTTTGCCCAATAGCTCGATTTCAAAACCTTCGACGTCGTCGGCGATCTCTTTCGGCACATAGCCGATGGCGACGGACTTTTTTGAGTGATGCGCGTAGCCGCCTGATGTGACCCAGCCGCGCACGGCACCGCCATACCAGATTGGCTCGTCGCCGATGACGTCGGCATCGACGGTATCGACGACAAAGGCCCGCAGCCGCAGTCTGCCGCCTTGCTTGCGCTCGGCCAGCGCCGCCTGCTTGCCGATGAAATCGGCCTGCTTGCCGTAGGCGACGAAGCGGTCGAGCCCGGCTTCCAACGGCCCATAGATCGGCCGGTATTCGCGCGCCCACGAGCCGTAATTCTTCTCCAACCGCAATGCGTTGAGGGCGCGCGAGCCAAACAGGCCGATGCCGAATTCCTCGCCCGCCGCCACCAGCGCCTGATAGGCGGCGCGTTGATATTCCGGCGCCACCCACATTTCATAGCCGAGATCGCCGGTATAGCTGACACGTCCGACCAGGCATGGCGCCATGCCGATATCCATCTTGCTGATGGCCATGAATGGAAACGCGGCATTGGATACGTCCGCCTGCGTAACCTTTTCAAGAAGGTTCCGCGCGCTCGGCCCGGCGATCGACAAGCCGGTCAGTTTTGCGCCGAGCGCCTCGATGCTGACAGAGCCGTCCTTCGGCAGATGCCCCTCGAACCAGCGCATATGGTACTGCTCGGCAACGCCGGAGCCGGCCAGGAACCAATCGTCATCTTCAGAATTTAGACCGCCGAGATTGGCCAGCGTGAAATCGCCGATCAGCCTGCCGTCCTCTTTCAGCATCGGCGCCAGCGTCATGCGGCCGGGCCTTGGCAGCTTGCAGGCCAGCAGATGGTCGAGCCAGGCTGCAGCGCCCGCGCCGGTTACCCTGTATTTGGCGAATGACGAGATTTCCGACAGGCCAATGCCTTGCCGAACCGTCTCCACTTCTTTGGCGACATGCTCAAAATCGTTCGAGCGGCGCCAGGAGAATTCGTCCTTGACGCCTTCGGGCGCGTACCAGAGCGGCACCTCCAGCCCATAGGCGACCCCCCATTGCGCGCCCTTGACCGACAACAGATCGTAGACCGGTGTCGTCTTGAGCGGCCGTCCGGCCGGTAGTTCCTCGTTCGGGAAGCGGATCGAAAACCGCCGCGAATAGTTTTCGCGCACCTTGGCGTTGGTGTAGGCCATCGTCGCCCAGTCACCGTAACGCGACACATCCATCGCCCAGATATCGGCGCCGGGATCGCCTTCGATCATCCAGTTCGACAGCGCCAGCCCGACGCCGCCGCCCTGCGAGAACCCCGCCATGACACCACAGGCCACCCAGAACCCCGGCAGGCCGCGCACCGGCCCGACCAGCGGATTGCCGTCCGGTGCGAAGGTGAAGGGTCCGTTGATGATCTGCTTGATGCCGGTGTTCTGGAAGGCCGGGAAATGCCGGAAGCCGACCTCCAGCGATGGCGCGATGCGGTCGATGTCGGGTTCGAGCAGCTCGTGGCCGAAATTCCACGGCGTCTGGAACTCGGACCATGGCTTGTTGGCCTTTTCGTAAGTGCCCATCAGCATGCCGCCGCGCTCCTGGCGCAGATACAGTTCGCCATCGAAGTCGACTGCATGGATGATCTCCGTGCCGGTCTTCTGGTTCCAGGCGGCCACCTCCGGCATGTCCTCGGTGATCAGGTACATGTGCTCCATCGCCAGCACCGGCAGCTCCAGCCCGACCATGCGGCCGACCTCGCGTGCCCACAGGCCGCCGGCGTTGACCACATGCTCGGCCACCACCTCGCCCTTGTTGGTAATGACACGCCACAACCCGTCGGCGCGTCGCACGATGTCCTCGACCTTGGTGAAGCGCTCGACCTCGGCACCAAGCTTCCTCGCGGCCTTGGCGTAGGCGTGGGTAACGCCGGACGGGTCGAGATGACCGTCCTCCTTGTTGCGCACAGCGCCGACGAACTGCTTGGGATCGAGCAGCGGCATCAGCCCGGCCGCCTCATCAGGCGATATCTCCTCGAGATCGATGCCGAGATAGCGGCCCTTGGCGACGACGCCGCGCAGCCAGTCGAGCCGCGCCTCGGTCGCCGCCAGCAAGACGCCGCCAGTCAGATGCACGCCAGTCGCCTGGCCGGACAGCTCCTCGATCTCCTTGTAGAGCGAGATCGTGTATTTCTGCAGCTTGGCGACGTTGGGGTCGCCATTGATGGTGTGCATGCCGCCGGCCGCGTGCCAGGTCGAACCGGAGGTCAATTCATCGCGCTCCAGAAGCACGATGTCGGTCCAGCCGTGACGGGCCAGATGGAACAGCACGGAGCACCCGACGACGCCACCGCCGATAACCACGACCTTTGCATGCGATTTCATGGGATTTTCTCGTTATTTCAAAGAATTGGATGGGTTAGTGGATTCGAGAGGGGAGAGGTCAATTCAGAGTTCCTAAGCTCGGCGCTGCCCCTCATCCGCCTGCCGGCACCTTCTCCCCGTGAAGAACGGGGAGAAGGGTCTAGCTCCAACGCCGACGCCCCCCTCTCCCCGTTCTTGACGGGGAGAGGGTAAGGGTGAGGGGCAGCGCAAACGGTCAAGGACATGTCTCTCCATAGCCTTTGGCGGCGACAAAT